>JBCCYK010000102.1:0-20758 GCA_039189905.1 Planctomycetota bacterium | reverse complement strand
GTTTGGGGTGTGCCTCTTCTTTTTTTTTGGTGGTCTGACCGGGGGGTTTTGTCCCCCCCACGTCCACGTCCGTCGCGGTCTGGGCCGCTGCCTTCACGGAGGCTTCATCGCTGATGTCGACGCGAAGAGGGACCACGCGATCGCCAAATGCTTCCACCAGCGAGTCTGCCGATTCCAGTCTCCGTACCGCGGCGTAGACTTTGGCTGCCCCTCGATTGAGTGCTTCCTCCACGATCGTGCGTCCGATTCCACGGTTGGCACCAGTGACCAAGACGGTTTTGTTTTCGATGGAAAATGTCATTGCTTCATTCCTGTTTGAGGCGGTTGGGTTATGCCAAGCGGCGTGGCTTTCAGCAGGGAATACCCACCATTGGAACGAGTCTTACAGGCATTGCCAGAAAAAGTTTGGAAAGTTCCCGAATGCCCATTTTTCGGGGACAAAGCCAACAGGCGTTCAGGCCTCCGAAGCACGTGTTAAGCCAAAATCCGCCAGGATCACATAGAGCGGTGGCAGTACGAACAGCACCAACAAGGTCGAGGCGAGCAGCCCACAACAAATGCTGATCGCGATCGGGATCAGCACCTGTGCCTGCAAGCTCTTTTCAAACAGCAACGGCGTCAGTCCAACAATCGTCGTCAGCGAAGTGATCATCACGGCCCGAAATCGCTGTCGCGACGCTTCGCGGGCGGCCACGTCCACCCGGACGCCCGCTGCCATGCGAGATTTGATGAACATCATCAAGAGAATGGAATCGTTCACCACGATCCCGGCTAGCGATGCGTAGCCCATGACGCTCGGGAGGCTCAAGCTGATTCCGAACGAGAAGTGCCCCCAGATGACGCCCACGAACGCGAACGGGATGGCGACCATCACGACGAACGGCTCGATGTAACTGCCGAACTGATAGGAAAGGATGATGAACACGCCCAGACAACCGATGATCGCGGCGCGGGCGAGTGAGGCTCCCGTTTCGGTCCCCTTTTCGGCCTCGCCACGCAAGGCGACTTGGAGCCCGGAGTGCTGTTGCTTCAGTTCGCGAACCTTGGTCGTCTGCAGTTCATTCAGGACTGCCAGCGTGTTGGTCTGTTGTGTGTTCACGCTGCCGAGAACATTGACGACACATTGGCCGTTGCGTCTGCCGATTCGAGACCAACCGCGGTCCCAGGAAAGCGTGGCCACGTCGGAAAGCGGCACGGACTGACCGCCAGGAAGGGTCACCCGAAAATCTTCCAGATCCGCAATGCTCGTCCGGTCCTTCTCTTCGAAACGCACCTCGACGTCATATCCCTCACCGCCAATCTGAAGCTGGTCACTCAGCAATCCCTGAAAGGAACCACGAAGCTGTCGCCCCAGTTCCATTGCGGTCACGCCGACGCCCACGGCTCCGGGGCGGAGTTGCACCTGAGCCTCTTTCTTTCCACGTCGCGTGTCATCTGACAAGTTGAAAACGCCGTCGAACGTGCGGAGGTAGTCCTGAATCTCGCCGGACACCTCGTCGAGTGTTTCCAGCGGCAAACCCGATAACTCGATTTCGATGGCCCGGCCCCCAGGGCCAATCGATGGCTCATCAAAAGTCAACGCTTGGGCATCGGGGATCATACCGACTTCCTCACGCCAGGTTTCCAGGATGTCAACGATCCGGCCCGATCGAATGTCGTTTCCCAACAAATCAACGCTGAGCGTGGCGACGTGAGGCCCGGTCTCCATGGCGTCTTTGTTTTCGTTGTATCGCACGTAGCTGGACGCGATCAGATCCTGCTGCCCGGGTTGCTGCGGCTTGTAAGCGGCATTGGTCACTTGCAGACCACGCTCCAGCTGTGCGACGACTTCTTTAGTCCGGTCCAAAGGCGTTCCTGCCTGCATCAGCACGCGCGCGACCACGGTATCGCCTTCCAATGCCGGAAAGACTTGACCGCGAACCAGCCCGCCCACGACCAATCCGATTGACAGCAAGAACACCATGGCGGTGAGCCCCGCGGTCGCGTAGCGCCACTGAATGGCCCAGCCGACCAGGGTGGCCACGAAATCGCGTCCCCCATCGATCAGGCCTTCCATCCATCGACGCAAGCGGCCTTGTTTTTGACGGGCATTTCCCTCAAGCGAGTGCGCCAAGTGAGACGGCAAGATCAGGTACGCCTCGATCAGGCTCATCCCCAGCACCAGCAGCAACATCATCGGCAGCACACGCAGAACGCGACCTAGCTCGCCATTGAGGAAAACCAACGGTCCGAGCACGCAACACGTTGTTAGGAAAGACGAAAAGACGCCGCCCGCAACTTCTTTCACACCCTTGATGGCGGCCGTCATCGCGGCTTCACCCTCGCTTCTTCTGCGGGCGATGTTTTCGCCAATCACAATCCCGTCGTCCATCAACACGCCAATGGCCATGAGAAGTGCGACCATCGTGAGCATGTTGATGGTCAGGCCCAATGACGGCACAAAAGCAAACGCCGCCAAAAAGGATACCGGCAGGCTGAAGACCACCCAAAAAGACAGCCTGGCATTGAAGAACATCCACATCATGAAAAAAACCAGCACACAGCCTTGGACTCCGTTCTTGACCAACAGCCCAATGCGCTCGCTGACGAGCTTGGATTGGTCGTTGAGCACGGTGAGACGTACGTTCGGATAACGGCTGGACTCCCATGCCAAAAGACGTTCCGTTTCTGCCGCGACCTCGACGGAATCCTCCGTTTTGGCCTTTTGGATCTTCAACAAGGCAGATCTTCTTCCGTCGACCGCGATGCTGTCTTCTTCGTTCAGGAATTCGTCGCGCACACGTCCCACATCGCAGATCCGTACTTCCGCTTTCCCGCGGACGCCCGAGAGAACGAGGTTCTCAAGATCCGTCACCGTTGTCTTTTCCTCCTGAATCCGCACCAGCGTGTCTTCGTTTCCCGAGAGCTTGCCGGCGGGCAAGTTGAGGCTTTGGTTTGAGATGGACGCAGCGACGGACGTGGTGCTGAGTCCATGACGGAGCAAAGCCTCACGGGAAACCTCGATGCGCATGACGCGATCGGCAAAGCCTTGGATGTCCACCTCTGAGATCTTGTTGGACGCCAGCAGGCGATCCTTCAAATCTTCGCAGTGTTTCTTGAGTTCCTGAGGAGGCATGTCCGCTTCGACCAGGACGTCGAGCACCGGATCGCGTGAATTGAGACGGCTGATGGTGGGTGGCTCTGCATCGTCCGGAAAGTCGTCGATCGACTCGACCGCGTTCTCGATCTCATTTCGAAACGTGGCGTAGTCCCCGCGATCCGTCATGCGTAGAGTTGCCGTCCCCAAGTTGCTAAGCGACACACAGCGAATCTCTTTGAGATGCTGGACGCCTTCGAGCGCCTCGTCGAGCCGTTGAACGATGGCCTCGTCGACCTCCTCGGGCGTTGCCCCAGGGTACAAGACGGACACTTGAACCTCGGTCGGCAATGCATCCGGGAAGGTTTCGCGGCGAAGGTTACCCATCGTGAGCAAGCCCATCGCCAGCATGATGACCATCAGCAAGTTGGCCGCAGTCGGATGACGCGCGAAGAAGTCGATCATGGCGATACCAGGTTGGAGGAGTTAAGCAGCCGCGGCTCGACCCGATCACCTGACCGCGACGAGGCAGGAGGACGCACGACGACGAAGTCTCCCTCCTTCAATCCCCCCACAACCGCAACGAGATCTCGCTTGGAAAATGCGACGTCGACGCGCTGGCGACGGAGGATCCCCCCGTCATCGACCACAAACCCGGATCCGGAGTCCACGCTGGTACGCGGCAACTCGATCGCGTCAACGGCTTGCCTACTTCGAAGATCCACGCGGCAGTAGGCACCGGGTCGCAACGAGATCGCTTCGTGTCGCAAGAGACGTTGGGTGTTGTCGACTTCCACGACCACGCCAAGAGTGCGTGTCTGTTCATCGAGCGACTCCAAGATGCGAATCGGTTTCGCGACATAGTCGATCCCGAGATCGCCGCTTCCAATGGCAACGGCCGCAGCCAACCGATCGACCAAGCGAGATCGCTTCTGAACGATCGACGGTGCGGCATCCGCCATCGATGTTCCAGCGGGCAACTCGAGTGCTGAGGTGATCGTGCCTTCATCATTCGAAATGCCATCGCGTAGACCGATCACACGGTCGAGCTGCGTTACTGAAAACTGAGCTTCAATCTCAATCGTGGAAATATCAAGCAGCTGAAACAAGGGCTCATTGGGAGACAGGACCTGTTCGGCCTCCAGGGCCACACCGGAGAGGACTCCATCAAAAGGCGCGGTGATCTTGGTGCGCGAAAGGTCACGTTCTGCTTCCGCGACCCTTGCCTCCGCCAACTCGACCGCCGCCTCGGCAGAAGCAATCTGCGCGGGATAGTTGTTGAGGTTGTTTCGAAGGTTTTGGACGGATTGCTCCTGTTGCAACCGTGAAGCACGAGCCAGGTCCAGTTCACTGGCAGATGCCGCGGTTTGTTGCCGGAGTTGTTCCAGGCGATTGAGGTCCTCCTGGCGCACTTTCAGCAGAGCCAGCTGGATCCTGAGCGAGGCTTCGTCCGACTGCACGCTTCGCTCGATCTGATTCAACTGGGCTTCTGCCTGCGCCAGTTCCGCAAGCCGTTGGTTGACGCGAAGCTGGTAGTCCGTCGAGTCAATCTCCACCAGGTTTTCGCCGGCCTGGACAAAGCGCCCTGAGCGGAGATTGACGTGCGTGCGTTCCACGCGACCGCTGACCTCGGCCGTCGCCGTCCACACACGTTTTGCACGCGCGGTACCGAAGCCTGTCACCTCTGAAAACGACTTGGTCCAGCTGACCTGGTTCACATAAAGCGGTCGGACTGTTTCCGTCACGGCCGTTCGCGGCAGCTCTTTCTGGCGACCCGCCAGCGCGGCCAAGACGCCCACGCCGAGCAGCAAGGGCGGCAGGAACAGCCAGCGACGCGAGGGAATCCAGCGTCGAGTTTGCGTCATCATGGTTTGGCTCCGAAAGCGGCGAGAAACGTGTCCACGGCGGCGGCGCACCTCTTTTTCTGCTTGGCTTTGGACAGTGGCTTCTGACCACTCATCATGCGGATCGGCTGCAAGCCGGCTAACAACCCCATGAACTGTTCTGTTGCCATCGCGACGTTCGGGCACGTTAAACGTCCCTCCGTGACTTCATGTGTCAGAAAAGCCTCGAGGGCGGCGATCACTCGCTTGGGGCCAGCTGCAAAGAGCTCCTGTCCGATCTCGGGATGCTCAAGAGACTCGGTCATTGCCAGCCGGTGCCAACAGTTGGACTGCTCCCCCATGATGCGGCTGAGGAAGAGCTCACCAAATCGCGTCAAATCCGCGCGTACGTCGCCGGTTGGCTCCAGTATGGACGAGAGCGCCGTCGCGCGTGCCCCCGCGTGAGCCTTGGTGATGGCGATCAGAAGACCCGATTTTGAACCGAAGTGGCTGTAGACGGTTGGCTTGGTGACGCCCGCCGCCGACGCCACGTCATCCAGGTTGGTGTTGCCGTAACCCTCATCCAAAAACAGCTTCGTTGCCGATTCGATGATGCGCTGTGCCGTTCCGAGGGACGCGCTGCGTTTTTTAGCCATCGCTGCCGACGTCCTCGGTCGAACCCGCTGACACCATCGATTCGATGGGTGACAGCTTGACCAGCCCATAGCCAAGCCAAACAAGCACCAAAAGCACGGCCGGTGCTACGAAAGGCGTTTGCTGGCTCATATGGAGCAGAATCGCGCCGCCCCAGTACGAGCTCGCTGGCAAGACTCCGATCGGAATCGTGCGACGAAACAGGAGCAAGGCACCACAGGTCATTGCCCCCACGCCAATGATCGCCTGCCAATCACCCAGGTTGGAACTGGCGAGCGATTCCACCACATCGGGTGGGGCGAAACCAAAGGTTTTCCCGCTTCCCGCGAACAGCATCAAAAGCCCAACCAACCCTAACAGGCCTCGCCCGGCCCAGTTCACACCCTTCGACTTCATTGCTTTCCTCCGACTGAGACTCGATCCGAATAAATATACTTTACCGTCAAGTAAATATAAGTCAAGATCGATGCCGGCGACCTCGTCATCGAATGAGTGCGGTCGTCGTCAGCGCAGAGGGCGTTGTTTGAATCACAAGGGCACCGGCAATGCACGAGCAGATTTCGGCCAGTCCAAGACAGCCGAAAAACTTGGCGTCTTCCGCTACGGATGTAACCGCAGATGATGCCGCGGCGGAGTGCTAGGCGTCTGGATCTAGGGACGCGATGGCAGCCGATGCAAGTGACTTCGTTTTCTTTCGAAGTAGCCCAGGATCGTGCAGATCTGATTGAAATCCTTGATGTAGTCCTGGGGCTTCTTCTTAAGGTGCGCGTTGGGTGTCAGCGAGTCGCGCTGGGGCGGCTGGTGCATTCGGTCTCCGTGCGTCCAATTCATGAGCAATCGCTTGGCCATGAGTCGCCGCCTATGCGATGGCTTCATCGTCTTGCGTTTGACTATTCCTGTTGTTCCGCAGCTTGGATGGTATAACTCGTTTCGAAGATAGACCGATCGACAACCCAAATGTCGGAGGGATCCGCCATGCTGCGAACCACGTAGTCATGAGCTTTACCCGAAAGCACTCCCCATTGGGCGCGGATTTGGAATGAGTGTGGGATTTGAGCGACTTCAACTGGGCGTGCATTGGGTTTCGGATCGAAGCGGCGGTAGCCGTCTACATCGACCTCACCACTGGCAATGTATTTCTGTAGCAGCTTGTCTGCCTTTTGCGGCCACTGTTCGCCATGAATACCGCGGCACAGATAGTCACCGGACTCGGCAACGACGCGGCCTTCGAGTGTTTGGACTTCGGAGGTCTCCGTGATCTCTCTGGCCCACAGCGGCATGGTCTTTCGCGCAGCGCGGAGAGTCGCGGTTACTTTCGCGTCGAGGATGCCGTTGGGGTTGAGGAGACATGTGGCGACGAGCCCATCCGGCCTTACCGCTGTTGAATCCGGAGACGAGGGATTTTTTCGAGGCATGGCGGTGGTGTCCGAGGCTGTTTAGATCGGGCTATTGGAGGTACTGAGGTGGACGAAGACCACCAACGTACAGACATACCTCATGACGCACCCCGACCGCCATATCCCCGACAGGCCCGCGTCGCCGCAGGGCCTGCTTCCGTTTCTCGTGGCAATGGAAATGTATCGCAACTCGCTTTCGCGGACAAATCACTCGGACACCACCGCCATACCTCCGAAAATTCAGCAAGCCCCTACTAACCACGGAGATGCCGGATGGACCCGTTTATCGCCGAAGCTACGCCACCGACGAATCCCGGTGGTGTGCTCACTGTGACCGTTTGACTGCCGATTGCAGGTGGCTCTACTGGCATGGAGAACGTTCGCTGGCCCTACGGGCTCGATGAGGTCAGTGCCATCCCTGATACCATTGGAGGGCAAGACGGTCTCCACGGCTATCGCCGATCGTCACTCGTCATGCATCCTCGGTGGAGCTACAATCAGGCACCCTGGGCGGGGAGGCCCCTGATTGGGGCAGCCGTGCGAAGCCGTTCGCGAAGTTGCCCCTGTCGATATTGGCATCCAGGGCAGGTGTGAGGCCACGGCATCGACGACTGCGTGTGTCATTCCGCGGTGCGACTCTCTGTCCGCGGCTGATGGATCCCAAGGTCGCGCATCTGGCGAATGCAGACAAGCACATTGCCATAGTCAGATCTTAAGGGGTGGAAGAATGCGTCCGTCAGCACGTCGACATTTCTGATGTCAAGCGAACATCAAGTCTCCGTTCGATCGGTTTTCGTTTCGTCTCCTGGCGACTTACAGGATGAACGGGATGCTGCCGCCCGTGTTATAGAGGACATTGGTCAAGAGTCGCTTATCGCGGATCACTTCTCACTTCGTTGCTATCGCTACGAGGACCGAACACCACCGGTTGTCGGAGGTGATGAACCGCAGGAAGTGGTTGACTACTTCACGGCACGAGCCTCTGAAGTGGACATTCTGATTTGTATTCTTGGCGATACGCTTGGCACGCCTTTGGTGGATACAAAGTCGATTCCGGGCGAGCGGCTGAGATACGCTTCAGGGACAGCCTACGAACTGCAGCAGGCGTTGGGCGTTCCTCCCGAGAAACGACCTCAGATATTGCTCTACCGTCGTCAACAACAGTCGGGAAGCGATGCCAGATCGCGCAAGGAAGTTGACGACTATTTGACTTGGCTTTTTCGCCAAGTCCCGTCGTCAAAGCGTGCCGAGTTGGAGGAGCAGTTTGGACATACCGCCCAAGTCTATCATGGCCTGTACGAACATGCTGAGTTTGCAACTCCCCACGAACTGTACCGTCGCCTCACTCGCGATCTTCACCAGATACTTGCCAAAGAGAAACAGAAGGCGTCGACGTTTGGCGTAACTGATCATGCGGGTTCTATCGATGAGGTCACGCTCGCGCGTAGAACAATCGCCGGGATCTGGCACGAGTATTCCGCAGGGCTTGATACCATTCCCACTCGGATTGAGTTGGATCCCTCTAATACGGAAAACAACACCGTACTTTCACATGCAGATGCCCGCGAACTTGCTCGCCAGTTGCCTCGTGTTAAGAAGGTCTTTCTGTCGGGGCAACCCGATAGCGGGAAAAGCTTCGTGATCGAGCATGCCTTGTTGGAGTCATCTCGCGTTGCGTCGACCGATGGTTTCCAACAAGTTTCCGTGGTGATCAATCTATCCTCATGGCGTTCGGATCTGGCTTTCGAAACCTGGATCATCCGAGAGCTCGATCGATTCTATGGCATTCAAGCACGCCTTTCGCGAAGACTGATACGCGGCAATCAGTTTTTGTTTCTATTCGACGGGCTTGATGAAGTCGGACGGCTAGCGATGGCTGATCGCCAGGAAGAGGAAGCGGCTGACTTGCAGGTTCGTTGTTTGCAAGCGATTCGCCAGTTCCTCGACCATGTTTACAACGAGGATTATCGGTTTGTGATTACTTCACGATCGCAGACACTGCGTGCCGTCGCAGAGCAACTGAATCTGGCAGAGCTTTTTGAAGGTCTACGGGTAGCACGCATTCGGCCACTTGAGCAGGACCAGATCGAGGCATATCTCAACGTTCCGCTCAACTTTGATCTAGCCCCGCTCCTGGAGCGAATCCGAAACGACCCGGTGTTTTCAGAGCTTGCGCGAACGCCGTACATGTTGTCGTCATTAGTGAAGGTCTACCGCCCTGATGCCAGCGGCTACATCGATTGGGGTGGGAGACGTGATGTTGCGGGCCGCGTCGCCCATGTCGTTGCGAAGATTCAAAACCGACGCTTCTCCGAGTTGAATCTTGACCCGGAGACCATCTCTATGTTTCAGAGCGTTATGGGATGGGTGTCCCAACGTGTGGTGCGTACCCACCTCATGGTTGAACTTCTGGGTCCACAGGACTTGAGGTCGGAGCATCGGACTGAATATCGACTCTTGGCATCGCTTTTGCTCGCTTTGGCTGTCGGCATGATCTCAGCGGTGTCGCTTGGCACGAACTCCTTGGTGGAATGGACTGTCTTGGGCGGTGAAGCTGATGAGGGCCCGAATGTTCTGCGCGGTGGCAAGCATTTTGCAATAACGAGCCTGTCCGCCTTGTGCTTGGCGATCGCAACAGCATGGCCAGTGTTTGCCTTTTGCAAACGGGTCTGGTTCGGTGCGTGCCTTGCCGGCATCTTTGCGTTGATGCGAGGGTTGATGGTTCTTGTCACACCGGAGTACCCGGGAGGTTCTCCACCGACGGGTGTCGGTCCTGCCATCAGCACAACCGTCGTGACTTTTCTCCTGATCTTGATTCCGTTTTCGATGTTTGGGAGGCGCGAGGACTTCGATGTTATGAAAATTGAGCCGCTCTCCTCCTTCTCGTGGAAGTACTCACGTGCTCGTACTCCCGTTGCCGTTTTCGTGGTCGTCGCGATCGGCTTTCTGGTGTTCTTCTCCGCTGCTCGAGCGATCACCTTTGGGGTGTTTGGTGCGGCGATTTTGGGAACCTATTTCGCCATGGCACGCACCGGAATTCACGTGCCGCCGCAACCCAACTGGGGCATCATTCGTTCCTTCAAGACCGCGAGGAATACATCGCTCGTATTGACGGCCACGGCAGTGATCGTGATCCCATTGGGTTACTATTTCGACGAAGAGTTTCAGCGAAGTCTCTTGGTTGCGTTGGATAACATGGCTTTGTCACTTGCCGTGCTGTTTTCGTTCCTGATTTTCGGAGGAATCCCCTTCCTTCAACATGTGTCGATGCGGATCATTCTTTCACGTCGGCGTTATGCCCCGATGGATTTGATTCGGTTCCTGAATTTGGCGGTTCAAGTTGGTCCGTTGCGACGTGTTGGCGGGGCCTACTCTTTTCGAGCCGACTTGGTTCAAAACCACTACCGCCAACGCGTCAGCCAGTCTTTCGATTAGCAAGATTTGCTAGGAAATACTTTGGTTTTCCAACCAGTAGTGACCAAGCGTGACCTGTCGAGACAGAGGAAGGAACGTGAACGGCGCCCAGGGGTTTTCGAAGGGTCGTCGCATCGAGGTGGAAATGTGGCGGGTCCTGGCTTCCAACGCTTCCACCACGCTGCGGTCATACATCCGCGGCGGGCCAGGTTCCTGGCTGGCATCGTCTGCAGCGTCAAAGTCTTCCAGTGAGATCGTCTGCCCACTTCTCAAACGACAAATCAACAAGCAAACCATTCCATCGGATGTGGGACTCACCAACTCGGAGAGGGTTCGTTCGACGTTCGGCCAATCGACGCCATCAGGCGATAGCAGGCCACAGGATTTGGTAATCGCTCTCGCGATGGCCGGTTGAATGTCTCTGTCACTCCAGGAAGCGATCGCTCGACACCGGATTTGAACATTCTCTGTGTTTCCAGCCCCATAATGAATCAGGGTTCCCAGTACCTTTGTTGCCAGCGCAGCCTGAGGTGAAATCGCTTCGAGCCTTTTCACGACCGGAGCAATCTCGTGCCTCTCAAAAATAGCGGCGGCATCCTTCCACCTCGCGAGTTGTGCATTTGCTCTAGCCTTTAGTCCGAGGGCGTCCGACAGCACTCGTTGGCTAGAGAAATCGTCCGGTGTTTTTGCCGCGTGTGTTTCCACAGCTTCGGCCAGCTCGATGACCGCTTCCGGTCGTTCAACCAAAAGAGACACCGCAAAACCGATCAATTCATCGGAAGTGCGTGGGTTAAGTCGACTCGCGGCAAGCCAGTCGTTCTGAAATTCCGTCTTGTTTCCGATTGTCTCATTGATGCTAGATCGCAGGAAGAGAAGATCGGCCCGAAGTGGTGATTCCGGTGAAGCCGCGATGGCTTGGTTGATGGTGGTCATGGCCTCATCCGTTCGACTCGCGTCAAAGTGACGCTTAGCCGTCTCATACTTCCACTGCCAGTGCTCGTCACGCAACCGGTAATGATTCAACATGTGCCAGTCGTCCCCACGAAACTGCGGGTAGTCCATCGCTCCTGAATCCAGAACCCGACGTGCGGCGAGCGTTTGCAGACGCTCGCTGGCACGAGTGACGTCAGTGGACTTCATCTTAGGCAATTTCCAGAATCCTGTTTCGGACTCTGCAATGAAGTGGAGGTGCTCACCTGTTGTGTCGAACCACAATCGAGTGGGCCACAGGTGCTGCAGAGGTTCGATCGGAAGCTTGTCGATGATGAGTTCGAGACTATCGGCACCAAACAGAGTGACCCGGCCCGTATCGTCAGACACAGCGACCAAACTTCGTGCGGAACAGCCCGCCATGGCATGTGCGTGACCAGGGAAGACTCTCTGGCGCTTCAACTGAAAGGTCCCGTGGTCCGATTGTTCCCAGACGCGCAGGGTCCTTTCGTTATCGAGTCCGACAAGGCGTTGGTTGACGAAGCACATATCTGAGAGATAGAGACCATTATAGCGACCCTGAATGATGGCATCCCGGTCCTCGTACGCAGCCGTTGGCGTTTCGTTAAGTTCCCACCCAAGCACCTGGCCATCATCGTTTGCAACGGCCAGGAACTTGCCCTCAGGCGACAGGCGACAAATCTGATATCGGCCGAACGGATCCGTCCGTTTCTCAACCGCTGCCCCACTTACGTCCCAAAGTTGGCAGCTGGCATCGGCGTAGAGTATTCCGAGGACAGATCCACCGTAGCTTGCGTCAACGACGCGGTAATTCAACTCGGTCGTGTCGAGCAAGGAACCGTCGGCTAATCGGTAACGCCGAATCTGGCTCCCGTTGGGCGACCAAGTAACCACCAATGACAGTTCGCGGTCCCAATCGCAGAATGTTCCGACGATCCAACCGGGAAAGTCGTCATGCCGGTCCGAATTCGTGGCATCATCAGTGACAAACCGTATTTGGCAAGGTAACAACGGCAGCCCAACCATGTCGACTGCGGTCTTGAAGCGATCGATATTGCCATAGAGCGTAGGTCCCATGGTTCCCGCAGCTGCAAAAATGCGATCCTCCTCTGGCGACAAAAAAGCAATCTCCAACTCGCGACGGCTTTCCCATGATCGTATCGGTTGATCACCGTTACCTGATTGACTGTCTGAGACCGTCTGCACTAATTCCAGCTGATTGGTTGATTGATCAAATCGGAGAGAACGTTGTCGCAGTCCGCTGCCCACTGCGAGATAGTTGTGGAGCGATTGTTGATGGGCGCTCGAGAGGGCCGATTCCCCTGAACTGTCGTGTTGCTCCCGTTCTTGGCCATTGTCATCAAACACAAGTGTATGCTCGATGTCTGTCGCATAGGGATCATAGCGGCGAACGACTATCGGTGTTTTAGGGCCCTTGTTGGGTTTCCAAATTCGAACACATCCGTCGAGACCGCAGGTCACAAGAGAACCATTGCCTGTGAACTCCGCGAAAGTGACGCCATCACTGTGGCCAAGACATGCAACGCTACGAGATTCATTGAACTCATGCAGCACGACCGTTGCATCGTTCATGGCCATCGCAAACTGAAATCCAAAAGCTTCGTCCCAAACCCGCGAGACAGAATTGACGGTTCCGCCGGTGACGATCGGGTCGCAAGAACGCATGAATTGGTCGGCGTCATAGATGAGCACATCGTTTCCAGCTTGCACAAGGTCGCGGACATCAACGCTTCGCTGTTCCACCGAGAAGAGAGGGTGCCCATGACTGCCAAAACCAAAATCCAAGACATAGGGCTGAGAAGGGACGGGATACCCGATTCTCTCTTCTCGATTGAGGTCAAACAACTCAAGGGAGTTTGTCGATGAATGAACGGCCATGCGTGAGCCATCGGCATTAAGAGCAACATAATTCGCAAACGGAAGTGTTCGGTCATCACGGTCTGAGGGGCCCTCGGCATCATCCTGGTTCGACGCCGGCCTATTGAGGGCTATCAGGTTGATTACTTGATCCACGACGCCTCCTAATGTCACCGGGAGTCCATCCACCCAATCAAGATCGATTCTTGATAAATCGCTGAGATCCCATAGTGTGAGCATGCCTTCCTCAAAGGTTCGTGCGCACGCGACGATCCATTTTTCTTGGCTAATTGAGGCACTCCACACAGCGCCCCGCCCTGGAATGGAGATCGTCTTTCCTACGACCGACAGGTCATCGACGTTTCTGACTTGGATCTGGCCTGACGGCATTGTTTTACTGTCGCCGTGTGCTTCCAAATCCATCTGTGTTCCTTGGAAGCTGGTGACCAGCGCTAGGTTGGATTCATCTTTGTTGAACTCCATTGTCAAGATACGCCCGCCAGTTTCCTGGATCGACGCAAGCGTTGATGAACTGGAGATGTCCCAAATCGTCAAAGTATTCGAACTTCGCGTCATACTGGCTATTGCAAGAAGTCTTCCCTGTGGGCTGATTCGGATCGTTACATGCTCCGTGACGCTCATTTCGATTGGGATGCTCACGGTGAACGGTTTCCCGCTTAGGACGTCCCATACACGGAGCGACGGTCCTCGATCATTCCAGCCATCGCACAGCACAGCAAGCTTTGAGCCGTCATCACTCAGTTCCGCTTTTAGGATGGGGCCGTCAGCCAGGATCAAATTGGACAGTTCGGGCATCTCATTAAGAATCCCAGCGACCCGAAGACCCGTCTGATCGAACCCGATTCTTCTGAGATCGGGGTCAGCAATCGCATTCTCCGACCAGGTCGTCATGCATTCGGTTAATAAAGCCAGCGCGGCAGGCGTATCGCCGCGTTCCATTGCCTGAATCGCATTTCGGTCGCGAGTCTTTGCAAGACGCAGTGCAACATCACTGCTCAACCTACGTAGCCTTCTACTGGTGGCTTTTTCCTTGCCCAGGGCGAATTTCTCTGCATTCAAGGCCTGGTCTTTTTCATGCAATGCAAGGTCGCGATCTCTGACGGCATCTCGAGCTAGCTGCCACTGCAGAAACGCGAATCCGGCGACGCAAGTCACAAATGCGAGGAGCACTGAGGCCACCTGCAGCAGGCGTCGCAATCGGCGATTGCGCGCATTCGTTCGCAATCTTTGCTCTTCTGCCAAGCTGGAACGCGCCCGTTCAGGTAGCGAGGTCAGGCGTCGAACTATCTCGTCAGCCGTTTGAATGCGTTCGTTCGGGTCAACGTGAATTGCATCAGCGACATCGACCGCAAGGAGATGCCTCTTGTGGGACTCCAGCTGATCCGATTCCGTTTGCAAGGAACGGGTGATTTTGCCTTCGTACCCCGGGCCAACGGGCTGAGAAAAATCGCCGACGAGCATCTGGAACAGGATGACGCCAATGGAGTAGACGTCCGACTGGGGCGTATTCGTGTCCGCGTCCTGAGATCGATACATCCGCGTCCCAGTGATCGAAGAATCCCCCTCCAGCAAAGACTGCATCAGTGTGGCATGCGTGATCTTGTGGTCAGCCAAAGTAGCTTGATCTGAAAGGGCTCCAATCCCGAAATCGGCTAGCATCGGATGCCACTTTCCCATCGTATCTTTGGCCATGAAGATGTTGGTCGGCTTCAGATCACGGTGGATCACCTGTGTGGAATGCGCCGCGGCGACCGCCTGAGCGATTTCAGCGACAATACGCAGGCGCTCTTCTAAGGGAATGCTGCCCAATCCACCTTGTGACTCTGCCCACTCCTCCAAGTTGCCTGAATCAACAAACTCACTTTCCAGGTAGAACGGAGGAGCATCGAGTCGGACCTGTAGCAGTCGGACGATGTCAGGTCGGCCGTCCAGAGCGTCCTTTAAGATTTTGAACAGCGTGACTTCCCGCTTGAAGGACCGGAGCCGATCTGCATCAAAGCAGAACTTGAACACACGGTGTGATCTTGTTGAGCTATCCCGTGCCAACCAGACCTCACCGAATCCACCTTCTCCCAGCTTCTTCTCGATGACCCAGTTGTCGCGAGTGGGGATCGGTTGCCCAACGCTGGGACGCCAGCCACGCATGCGAGCTTGGTCGATTGAGTCAGCTGAGACAGCCCACTGGTTTGATTTCGGCGCTGGGTGGGCTTCCTTGTCGCCGTTGGTGTCGACCTCACAAATCTCGATCGCTTCGTCCAACGTGATGTCGGTCTCTGATGAGCCATCCGTGACGAGGTATCGCCCGTGCGCACGCCAGTGGAGATCAGAAGCATCGGTCGCACCTTTGGGCTTCCGAGCAAGGTGCTGACGTGCCATATCAAACGCCTTTCTGCTCAGAAGAATCTGTCCGGCAGAAGCCAAGCCCGTCAGCACGCGAGTCACATCGATTGCGTTACCGACACGCAACGACTGTTTCGTATCGATTCCTCGGTACCGAATGACTTCTCCAACATGCACGCCATAGGAAAACTGTGGCCGATCCTCGGTCCAACAGTGGAGGTCCAACTTCTCGCGCAATAGAAGGGCAGCATTCGTCGCATCCTGTGCGGTTTGAAACTGAATCAGGCAAGACAGCTCCGATTCCGAAAGGATTTCGCCTCCAAAACGTTTCGCGATTTCCCCGCTATGTTCTTGCCAAGGCTGCAAGATCATCTCAATCTGACTTGGGTCCGTCAGTCGACTAGGTGAGAGGATCTCGACTCGTAAGAGGACCGCAAGACTCTGTTGGACGTCCCCACTGGTTGCCACATCGATGGTTAGGGCGACCTGCGTCCTCAGGCTATCGAGACCGCGGAACGGCCAGCGTGGCAGATCCGCCTGGACGATCCGATCAATGTGCTCCCGCTGCAACTGTTGCTTCTCAGCGGATTCATCACTCACTGCGATGGTCTCATCGTTCGACCAGTACAGGAGCACCGGCTTGCCTAGTTCGACCGCAATCTCGTATTCGAGTTGAGTGTAGGACCTCCGCGGCCTATTTGGATCACGATCCTTAGGTTCCTGACCGTAGCGGAACCCAATGAGGCAGATTACTGCGTCGCAGGTTTCGATCTTCGATCGCAGGATTTCCTGGATGCCTCGAGAGTCGGGCGGAAAATGCTCCTGTGTGACGGGCAGGTAGTCTTTCGTGATCAAAACGTCGGCGACAGCTTTCCGGTGAAGGCTCAGGTCCGCCGAAGTCGCACTGACAAAAATGCGTTTTACCATACGAATGCTTAAGGTCAGGGTGCAATCGCTAAAGCCGACTTGAATTCGTCGCTACGCTTCCTCGTTCGCGACAGCGTCGGTGCGGAGCTTTCTTTGAAGTACCCAAGCACGGCTGCCGGTTGTTGTAAGATAGCCCTGGGCGAGCACACAATGTTGGATCAAAACACGTCCGAGGATGAGCAATGCTCTTTGGGAGAGGACTAGTCCATTCGCAGCACCTTTTGGTATTTTCCGTCTCGTAGAGAGGCCTAGGAACTTGGTTCATACGCATGGCAGAACACCCTGACGAGTCAGGCTCCATCGGCGTGGGAGACGAGTCACCCGTCGTTCGCCGGGATGATTGGGAAGTCGTCGCCCTGTGCCCGAACTCACCGTATCTGAAGGCAGGTTACGCGTTGATGCGGTCGGTATTCGGTCGCGAAACCATGGATTCCTTGGACTCGATTAAGCGAAGCCTGGTCGACGGTCAGACGGGGATCTTGCCGGGATTTCAGTACGTGCTGGTTCAGAAGACAATGGACTCAAACCACGTTCTCGGAATGTTGACCGGCGATTGCTTCTGGTTTGATGAAGAATCCAAGATTGCCTTCATCGCCATTGGCAACGTCGCGACGTCGCCTGGCCTCCGGTCACAAGGGGTCCGCGGGATGGGCACCATGCTGATTGACGAGGCCGTCCGAGATGTCAAGCAGCAGCTGAAAGCTGTCGAGGTCGGTTTGCTGTGTGTGTGTTTGGAATCGGAGCCTCGGGCGAGAGCGTTCTGGTCTCGCCGAGGATTTGTTGCTTACGAAGGCATCGATTACGTCCAGCCTCCACTTGGTTATCACCAGGATGGATCCCCGTCGCTACCCGTCGTTCCAGAAACACTCATGCTGAGAAAGGATGAGGACTATGCTGGGAGAATGACGTATGGCGATGTACGGACTCTCGTTAGGCATTTGTTCCAGCGCTGGTATGTGGATGGACCATCTGTAGAGTTCGATTTGCATGCTGATGCAAAACGTCGTGTTGAGAGTTGCGTGCAGCAAGAGCTGTATGAATCCATTTTTCGTCCATGTGAATCAAAGGGAATGAAGTCAGGCGACGTGATGGATCCGATTCGCGAACCCCAGGATGGCTGTCAGAGAACGAGTCAAGCGTGAGTTCAACCAGCGAGGTTTCTTCCGCACCAAAGAAGTGCATCTTTCTGTCCTATGCGTGGGACTCTTGGCGTGAGGAGCAACTCCAACGCTATGAAGGTGGTTGGGCCGCCCACTTGATTCGTGTCTGGCTGAGCATGCGGTTTCCCGAATTGGAAGTCTTCCTAGATTGTGCCGACCGAATCCATGGAAGCCGCCTGCCAAGTATGCTTCCTGGTCAGCCCTTCCCGAGTGTGATTAAGAATGCGATTCGCAGTTCTGATCTCTTTATGGCGATACTGAGCCCGAAGTATGTCGATGACGAACGGGCCAACTGGTGTCTCGCGGAGAAAGGCTATCAACTGGAAACCCAACGCGAGCCGCCCCTGCACCTACATGTCTTGGCTCAACCCTGCTTTGACCGTGGTCTGCATTTTCATGGTGCAAGCGCGATCGGGGATCTTTCTGATTTCTTGTCCATCTTTCGTCGTCACCATCGGGACCGCACCACTTCGTCCTACGAGCACGCAGCATTGGAATGCCTGATCGAGATGAGGACCACTTATGAGGGCCGGCAACTGCTAGACAGGATCGCCAAAGCGATCACGAGTTCCCTCAACGGAACGTACAGGGACGAATACGATAACTCCACGGTTATCGAACGCTTGCCCGTATTCCTGGGCCATCGTGCTCCGGTCGAGAGTCAAGTCTTTGTCCGCAGCGACTTGCTTGCGGTCGTTCGGCAATGCTGCATGGATAGCCGCGTACGAGAGGCTGGTCGACCGGTCTTGGTACTTGGCAAAAGCGGATCCGGAAAGACTTGGCTAGTGCACCAGATGCGCCTACTTGATCCGGCTCAGACTGGATTGAAAGTGATTGCGTCGCACTTTTGTTTGTACGGAGATCAGGACTCGCGTTCGGCGAACGCGTTTGTCAACTCACTGATCCGACAGTTTGCCGAGACAATTCAAGGGTATCGGGAGTGGTTGCGAAACAACCCGACGGTTCTTCGCGCGCATCTAGATGGGGACTCTTCTGCGGAGATGGCTTTTCATCGGCTCATCGTCAAACCATTGCGAGATCTTGCCCTGGTCCCTGACGAGAATCCATGTGTGGTCCTCGTCGACGCCATTGACGAACTGCTTGATGTGGCTGGGGAGTGCACCGTTTTGGATCTCTTGCGATTGTGGGAGGACTATATGCCTCCTTGGATGACATTGATCGCTACGGGCCATCCCATCGCGACCGCTAGCAGCAATCGACCTTATGGACTGGGCGGGACGCTGATCTTGATGCCCGCCTTTGAAGGCAATGCGAACACGATCGGGAACGACGATATCCACCATTATGTTGCAAGCCGGGTGTCTCACGTGATCGGCGCGTCGGTAGATGACAATGATCGCAACGCAATCGTGCGAAGGGTGGTCCAGGAAGCTGAGGGCAGCTTCAGGCACGCCGCATTGATTCTGGAGAGCTGGCAGCACACTGGAGGGGATGCCAACATAAACCCGGAGACACTATGGCAGTTCTATGAACGGCAACTGAGACGTTTGATGGATCCTATGTCGGAAGCGGACCAAGGGATGATCGCCATGCTGCTTTCAATCCTGCTGGTCGCTCGCCAACCACTGACGATGGATCAGTTATGTTTGCTGCTTGACCAGACGCCTGAGGAACTGGACCAGCTGACAGCCCTTCTCTCGCGTGGGTTTCTGTCGTTGTGGGAAAGGCGTTCCGGAGAACGATGCCTTGTGTTTCAACACCGTTCAGCAAGCAATTGGCTGGAGGAGACAACACCGGCTGGGATCAGCGTCCAAAGGGCTCATGTCCACATCACGACTTTCTGTGCAATGGCTTTGGCTGATGGGAGATTCGACAGTTGCCCGTATCTCAGCCGCCACGGTGTGTACCACGCGATCGCTTCTCTGCACGAAACCGCTTTGCAAGGAGAGAAGATCGGCGGCAGCTTTCATTCCCGGTTAGACAGGGCGCTCGTCGTGATTGGTCACTTGCACAATCAACAGACGCAGAGGCCAAATGAGGTTCGATTGCAGTACGATTCGCATCGACATCTTCTGACAATCCTGTGGGAGCATCGCAAACGCTTGTTCGCGACGAGTGAGATGCCAGGTTCGATGGAACAAGTGCTCTATCGAATGACGATCGAGGGCTGTGATGACATTCCGACCTTGTGCTTGGGCCTCCGGCTGGTAATTGGGCTCTTCCCTGATACGTGGAGTACCCATCGAAAGGCCTTGCTGGAATCCGACCAGCTAGTCACGCGTCATGCAGCTGGGAGGTCATATGCTGATTGGCTGATAAACCAGAGTCAGGTGTCGACGATCCAGTCGGAGTTGGAACATCATTTCCCGCTTCTTGAAGGCTCCGACAAAGCAGAGCGGGAATACGCTGCTTACATGCTGCGATTCCTTTTTGTTTCGGCCAGGGTGCGGAATTGGTTCCGTGAGCCGTTTGCTGCGTTCTGCGAACAGATGGCACGCGCAACCGACTTCAACATGCGGATGATTCTCTATGAGTGCTTGATTGACATCGCGAGCGAGGATGCGTACGAGGGGGACATCCGCGATTTCGTCACGGAATCTCGATTTTGGGATCCAGTTTGGCCGTACTTGCAGTCCGACCGGGATGAGTGCTTTGCGTTGGTTCATGCCCGCACGCTCAGACTTGGCAATCCTGATCAAGAGGCTCAGGTGGTTGATTGCCGCGGGCTGAGTGACGCGGTCACGTTAGCCGTGCAGCGTTACGCGAGGATCGAGGCGCTCAGAAAGCAGTTGCTTGTTCAGCTAGAGTCTCGCAAGGACTTCATCGGGCCTTTACGAGATTACTGGTGCATGTCCCGTTGCGTGGACCAACTTCACGAGATCCTACGATACGTGCGACGCCTGACCCCTTCCAGTCAAGTTGGAACTCTTGAGCAGGTGCGCGATTACCTGACTGTGTTTGCTTTGCATCCGCAGTGGTATGTGGCAGAAACGGCTTCGTCGCTTCTGTCGTCGATGATTGATTTTCACCCACGCTATCGCAGCATCATCAACGAGTGGGCCGAATCGAGTGAGTGGCACTGTCGGTATGCGGCTGCGGATGCAGCATTCAACGCTCGAAACTTACCTTGTGGCAACCATCCTAAGCAGTTCTTGG
>JBCCYK010000101.1:0-21135 GCA_039189905.1 Planctomycetota bacterium | reverse complement strand
TCCCGGGGCTCGCCGAAAAACTGGGGCTCAGCTATGGCAAGGTGGAAGACGTCAATCGCGTTTCCGTGGGCGACACCGAGCCCGGTGACTCGTTTGGGTTGGGGAGCAGCTTCAATCAGCGAGGGGCGCCCTATTACGCGTTGATGTTTGGAGCGATGACGCAGCAGGGAATGATGGCTGGCAAGACCGAGTACGCTCCCCTGCGAACAGTGGATATTGAAGACGCCACAACCTACATCAGCTGGAAAACCAAGGAAGCGGAAGCATACACGCCCGAATTGGATGAGGTTCGCGACGAAGTGATCATGGCGATCCGGACAGGCGAAGCGAGGGAACTGGCTCGCGCCAAAGCGGAGGAGATCGCGGCCGCGGTCAACAGTGCCGACAAGCTCTTGGCGGATGTGGTCCCAGCCGACAAAGTTGACAACCTGTTCTCCCAGTTGGGGCCCTTCAGTTGGCTCCAACAGGTCGGATTCATGCAAACCGTTCCCGGCAACGTGCCCCAATTGGATTCGGTGGGTGAAGACTTCATGCGATCCGTCTTCACCACGGAGGTGGGCCAAGCAAACGTGGGCCCCAATAACCCACAATCCGTCTACTACGTCGTGGTGCCGCGTGAACTGCAACCGGAAACGACATCCTTGCAAGAACAGTTCAGCCAGCCGCAACAGCGTTTCATGGCCACACTCTTGGGTCAGCAAGACGTCAATCAGGTTGCCCGCGGTTTTTTTGAGTCAGTGGACAAACGCACTGGCTACAGCAGCGAACTTCAAGACGCGCCGTGATCGATGAGCGACGTTGTTAAGTCGGAGCTGCTGGTTTCCGGCAGCCGCTTTGATGTCCGACGCCTCACGCTTCAGGGACGTGATGGCCAGTCGTACCAGCGAGAATTCATTGAGCATCCCGGGGCCGTTGTCCTCCTGCCCGTCATCGATGACGACCACTTGGTCATGATTCGGAACGATCGGCCCGGAATCAGCGAAGTCTTGTGGGAGCTCCCGGCCGGGACTCGCGAAGTGAATGAGCCGGTGCTGGAGACAGCAGGCCGCGAATTGAAGGAAGAGACCGGCTACTCCGCCGAGCGCCTGACGTCCGCGATGGAGTTCTACTCAGCACCCGGGCTGGGCGACGAGAAGATGCATCTGATTGTGGCCGAAGACCTGACGCGGGGCGAGCAAGCTCTGGAGGCCACGGAGCAAATCGAACCCGTCGTGGTCACGCGTTCCCAACTCCAAGACTGGCTAGCTGAGGGGACCCTGCGGGATGCCAAGACGCTGATCGGCGTGCAGTACTTCCTGTTTCAGTGGAAAACCGGCTCCTAGCCTGGGAGCTCAAATCGTGGGCACGGGATCGTGCCGTGCGTTCCCTGGGCATCCCGCGTATAATCGGGTTCCCGCCTTCAACCATTGGATCATCGTCGCAACTGATCCCCCCGTGCGGCAACTTGATCGCGCCCTTTCACTCGCCCCGCCTACCATACGAGTGTCAAATGAGATCTGCAAAGAACGCTGTATCAAGACGTGGAATCTTGCGCGGTGCTGGCGTCGCCATCACAGTGCCCAGCTTGCCGTCACTTGCGTTGGGAAAGTCCTCTTCCGCAAAGGACACGTCCGAATCGACGGAACGACGCCGGATGGTCTGTATCGGAAACATGTTGGGCTTCTACCCAGGCGCTTTCTGGCCCGTCGTTGGCGAGGATCGCTCGTCCTCACAGATCTCCTCGGGCGTCACAGCGACGCGGCAACACCAATGGGGTCGGACCACCGAGCCTCTCGAGGCAATCCGAGACAAAGTATCGGTCCTTTCGGGGCTGGATCATGGTTTGAAGGGAGGGCACTTCGCCATCCACGCGTTTTTGTCCGGGGTCCGGCAAATCGACGCGCGGTCCATGCCCGAAGCGAATGTGACCATGGACCAATTCGCGTCGCAGTTTGTGGTGGGCCAGACCCGGTTTCCGACGCTGACCATCGGAAGCGATTCAGGGATTCACGGAGGTTGCCAGCTTTCCTGGTCGCGGAATGGAACGCGTGTTCCCCCGGTCACGGGACCCGCCGAACTGTTTGATCGACTTTTTGTCGGCACCGCCGATGCCGACAAGCAGCAAGCCAGAGAGCGCTTTGATCGTCGCAATTCGATCTTGGATGCCGTCAGCGAAGACGCAAACGCGATGCAGCGACGATTAAATGCCGACGATCGACAAAAGCTGGATGAGTACTTCACTTCGGTACGTGATGTCGAGCATCGTTTGGAGCAACGTCGCCAATGGTTGGACATCCCCAAACCGGGTGAACCGTTTGACCGACCGCGCGATCGGAACATGGTCGAGGATCTGCCGCTCCTTTATGACCTGATCGCCATTGCTTTGGAGACCGATTCCACCCGAATCGCGACGCTGGAGATTGGAGGCGACTTCGATCCGCGAGATTTAGGGATTTCCGGTGGTTACCACGGTTTGTCGCACCATGGTCAGGTGCAGGCAAACATCGAGAAGCTGATCGCGATCGAAACCTATCAGGTGCAACAGTTCGTGCGTTTCATACAGCGCTTGGCGGACCATCATGACGCGGCCGGTTCTTTGTTGGATCAGACCACCGTGCTATTTGGCAGCGGGATGGGGAACGCGAATTCGCACACAAACACCCGATTGCCGGTGGTCATCGCGGGCGGCGGATGGGATCACGGTCGCATGGTGACCTATGAAGCAACGGGGCACCATCGTCCCCCGCTCACCAACCTCTTCTTGAGTATGTTGCATCGCTTTGGTGCGGAGGTAGACCAGTTCGCAACCAGCACCGGGACCCTTCGGGGCTTGGCATGATCGCGAGTGATTCCGCTGACAGTGTCTGGGAGCTTCCTCCTTTTCAGGCAACGCGTGCAGGATGCTTGATCTTCGGGCTGCTGGTTTGCCTTGGCTGGCCCGGACGGGGCACCGCTCAGGAACCGGTTGATGCTGCATGGCAAGAACATGAGGCGGTCGCGGACTTCTTGACTGATTATTGCGTTGATTGTCACCACGAGTCCGAGCCCAGCGGGGATCGTGACTTTGAGACGTTGCTTGCGATCGGCGATCCGACCACGACCGTTCACGACTCAGCAGATCGGGTTTACTTGCTACGAGACGCCATCGATCAGTTGACGTTGGGAACGATGCCCCCGCCAGACGCCACGTTGCCTTCGGACGCGGAACGTGTGAGGTCCATCACGCAGATGCGACGTTTGGTGAAGCGTTTGGAAGCATCGATCGAGTTCCAACGCGGCGGCACCCGCTTGAGAAGACTGACGGGGCGCGAGTATCACAATACTTTGAGTGACCTGTTTGGCCTGAACCTCACTCTCTTTGACTCCACCGCCACCTTCCCGTCTGAGAATGTCGTTGACAATTTTGACAACGTGGGAGATGCGCTGGTGACGTCGGCACACCAACTGGAAGGCTACCTGAATGTGGCCGAGGCGATTGTGACCAAAGCACGCGCCAAGGCTCGGGAAACCAAGTCGCAACGGTGGGTGTTTGAGGACAACTTTTATCAACAAGCTGAGCTGAGAAGCGCACACGAGGCGGCATTTCAACATCGTTATCTCTGTCTCTACGACCATCCTCTCAACGATAAGCCCGAAGGCGCTTATGGGCACTTGGATGAGTTTGGCAACGGTGTGCCGCACGACGGGATCTATCGCGTTCGCGTTCTTGTCGAGCCGCGCAATCGCGATACTCCCTACGGAAACAAGGCCGTCCGGATCGATTTAGATGAACCTTTCCGACTCGGGATCGTTGCCGGTGACACGCGACTGGATGACATGGTGCACACCCAGCCGATGGAACCCAAGCTAGCTGAGTTCGTCCTGGAGGACGGTCCACCCCGTTGGGTTGAAGCGAGTGTCCATCTGGACAAACACTTCGCACCTAGGTTCACGTTCGTGAATGGGATCCACGACGTGCGCGGTTCATTCGGACGCGTGTTCAAGTACCACCGCGAAACACTGCCCAAGGCCGTTCAGCGGACCAAGGGCATCTTTCGTCATCGCATTGCCGTGATCGAGCATGGGCAGATGCCTCACATTCGCATTCACCGCGTTGAAATCGAAGGCCCGGTGCTGACGGACACGTTTTCGGCAGAACCGGGCCCGAATCCCTTTCTGACGCCCGTTCCAGATTCGCGGGCTGCCCGCGAGAAGCTGCTGCAGTTTGCGACTCATGCGTTTCGCCGCCCGGTGAAGTCCAAGGAATTGAAAAAGCTGAATGATCTGATGCAGCACAGCATCGATCATTCGGGCGATGTTGAGACGGGCCTGTCCGATGCCGTCCAAGCGGTGCTGTGTTCACCTTCGTTCTTGTACTTTCAGTCGACCGACAAAGACACGCAGCTGCTCAGTGAACATGGCCTCGCCGAACGCTTGGCTTACTTTCTTTCCAGTTCCATGCCGGACGCGCGTCTCCGTGAATTGGCAGATCAAGGCAGCCTGAGCGACGCGTCCGAACTGCGTCGGCAGTGTCGACGCTTGCTGAAGAAAACAACGGCGTCGCGATTCGTGGCGGATTTCTTGGACAGTTGGCTCAGCCTGCGTGATCTGGGATCGATGCCGCCGGAGCAAACGGAGTTTTGGCAGTTTTATGCTGGCCAGCTCGAATCGGACATGAAACGTGAAACCCAGCTGTTCGTGGAAGACTTGATCCAACGTGACGCCACCGCGCTGGCTTGCTTGAACGCGACCCATTCGTTTGTGAACCGCGATTTGGCGAAGCTCTACGGGGTGGTCGACGCCGTATCGCCTGAAGAAGCACATCGCTACACACGTGTCGCATTACCAGCGAAGGAACGAGCGGGTCTGCTGAGCCATGCCAGTGTCCTGACGGTGTCTGCCAACGGCATCGAGACTTCCCCCGTCACACGCGGGGTTTGGGTCCTGGAAAACCTCTTGGGCACGCCACCCCCGGAGCCTCCTGATGATGTGCCGGCGATCGACCCGGACATCCGAGGTGCCAAGACCATTCGCGAACAGTTGCAGCGACATCGGGACGATGCAGCCTGTGCCCAATGCCATCGTCGGATTGATCCCTACGGGTTTGCCTTGGAGGTGTTTGACCCCATTGGGGCGGTTCGTTCGCGGTATCCGAACCAAACAAAGATTGATGCATCGGGGATACTCCCGAGCGGCGACGCGTTTGATGGGCTCGCCGAGTTGCAACCTCTGCTCGAGAAGCGGAAATCGTTCTTCTTGCGACATCTCACCGAGTGTTTGTTCACCCATGCCTTGGGTCGCAAGATGACACCGGCCGACCGGAGCGACATCGATCAAGTCCTGGAAAGATCCGCAGAAAAGAACCACGGCTTTGCCTCCTTGATCGAAGAGGTCGTTATGAGCGACCTGTTTCGCGGATAAAGAAGTCACTCTGGAGGAAGCTCCAGGGAATCTGTCGCGCCTGATTCCAATGGCTCCTCAGGCGACCTCGGGTTGCCTGGTTCCTGGTCAATCGTTTCATCGGCTTGTTTCGACTTGAGAAAGCCACCCAAAACGGAACCAAGACCCGTCATCAGACTGTCCGAAGTTTTGCCGGGAATGGAACTCGTATCGCCTGGTATGCCTTGCGCCGCGTCCGTATCCGCCTGGGCCATGAGATCGGACGGTGTCAAGCCGTCAGCGTCGGCGAGGACAACCGTTTGTTCCAATAGAGTGCTACCACGAACGAGCCCGAGGCGTACCTTCTGCCCAGGACTTCGAAGTCGGATTTCGCGTAGCAGGTCGCTCGGTGACCGAGTGATCCGACCATCGATGGACACGATGCGGTCTTGGGCACGAAGCCCGAAAAAGTACCCGGCCTTCTCCTCGGGGGCCTTGGTCACCAGCACACCACGTTCATGGCGCAACTCAGAGACCTCCAAACCCAGACTTGCGGTGCTCGCACCTATTCCGCTTCCATCACGAGCGTCCCTTCCTGGGGCGATAGCCATGGCGGGTTGCGGGCGCCGCGTCGTTAAGCGAAGCCGTGTTCTGTAAAGACGTCCCCCACGAACAAAACGAACCTCCACCACTTCACCGGGCGATCGTGTTTCGATGATTCGGCCCGCGTCTTCGAGTGAACGAGCCTCCGCACCCCCGATTTCGACAATCACATCGCCCGGTCGAATGCCCGCGTTCTCCGCGTTCGATTCCGACGTGAAACCCTCCACCAGCAGTCCAACCAGATTGCCACGCGAAAACGGCTGAACTCGTAGCCCCAAAGCGGACGGGAACGTTCCGCGTGCGTCGGCGCCTCCATCACGATTCGCCCCCAAAGGTCGCGCTAGGACGCGATCGTCAGTGGCATCGGGACCCGATCCCGCCTCGTCGGAAGCAGCATCGCCCGCCTCCGGATCGGGAGCGTTGGGGGTGTTGCTGCGCGGTGGCGTCGCACGCTGCTGCATGCGTGCACGAATGCGGTCCAGAAGGCGCTGGGCGGACGCCGTCTCTGGCGTGAACGCAAATTGCCCCCAAACGAAGACCGCCAAAAAGCCCCACACGGAAGGATGGATCGGCAGTCGGTGTGAAAGGTTCTGTTTCATCACTCGCATCGCGGACTCGACGTGGAACATGCATATGGCGTTGGACGATCCAGCGGCTTCTCGGATCACGCCGCTAGACTTCGTTTCCTGCTACGATCATAGCGCAGCGATGTGCCGCCGGCTATTGACTTCCTGTCGTTCATTCGGGAACGACCGCCATGGTGGTCATCAAGGCACGCAAGTTCACCCGGAGAGAGGATCTTTTGTCGATCGCGCGCCGTCTACCGCTCCAAGAACTCGCTGTTCACTTGACGCAGTGGATCGAGCCTCTGTCACCGACCCGTGCGGCCATCGTGACGGAACAATTGCGAGGCCTGGTGCAAGAAGACCACCGCGATGAGTATGTCCTTTTTGGGGCTGGCGATGAACGTGTCGCTGCGTTGGTTTTGCTGCACCAACAGGGGCAACGCTTTATCAGCATCGTGCACGCCGGTTTCGTCGATGCCCGGACCACAGGTGCTTTCTCGGACCCACTGTTGGTCTCCCTTCGCAATTGCCTTCGCGATTATTGTGACGAAAGGCAGTTGCCATTCATGCAGTGGTCAACCGAACCGTGTGAGGTTCCGAAGGAGCATGAAAAGGGCTCCCCTGCTGCCAACCAGCCGAGAGAAGCGGCCGGTGTACTCACGCCCGAACAATTGGGTTTCACTTGGCTCGGCACACTCGACTTTCTCGCTCTGGATTTTCCAACCTCACTCGAAGGGTCTCGTCCGCCGCTGGCCCCCGCATCCAGCGTCCGTTTGCAACCCGTGGGTCCTGAAGAGGGTCCACTGCGGCGCCAGTTGGAAGACGTGATCGCATCGACGTACCAAGACTCATTGGATTGCCCTCGTTTGGAGGAATTCCGAACGCCTGCGGAAATCATCGATACCTACCGGCACTCCGCAGCCTATCGTCCCGATTGGTGGTTCTTGGTCCAGCGGTCCTCTGCAGATGGGAGAGACGTCAATGTGGGAGCGCTGATTCTGGCAGAACACCAAACGCGCGGCCAAGACAATCGCAGCTCAACGGCCATTGAATTGGTCTACATGGGTGTCGTGCCCGAGTATCGCGGCGGTGAGGTTGGCCGGCAAATCATGACGCGTGTGCTGCAGACCTGTCGGGCGGAACTCGCGGCCCGGCTGATTCTGGCGGTCGATCGCAGCAATCACTATGCGGCGGAACTGTACCGGAGCTATGGGATGAAACGATTGGTCAGCGAGTCGATTTGGGGGCGTCGTTTTGGGCCACCAAACGGTGTGAAAGAACTTTGAGAAAAACGACACTTCTCGCTGATCGCCACCAGACTCACCCGCCCACGCGCAGCGAAGGGAGGGTCGAAAGCGAGCTCTTAGCGAGATTTCGGGGAGGGCATGGGTACGAAGTCTTGAGAACGCGATTGTCTTCTCGCGACCTGCCCTCCCCGGCCACGCTGACGCGGGCCGACCCTCCCAATCGCTTCGCTGGGAGGGTGAAATCGGTTCGGCTAGGTTTCGGTGGTGGCGACCAGCGAGAAGTGTCAGAACAACTGCGTGATGTAAGCTATGCTCTGATGTGTCTTCCCGTTTCCATCTGTGGCGCGACGCTTCATGTCTCTTCCTGTCTGCTCGCCGGTGCGAATCGGCCTGTTCGCGTGCTTGCTTGCTGCTGGTTTTTTTTCCAAGCCGCAACACGCCGCTGCCGATGACGCGACAGCAAGGTCCGATAGCCCTCAAGCACTGCTGGACGCCAATCTGTCGCACTGGCAGACAACCGGTGCATGGCAGGTCAGCGCGGACGCACCCATCACGGTCCAACTGACGAAGCCAAAGAACCGCGGGTTTCAGCTCTTCCCCGACTACAAAGCGTTCTTGTGGTCCAAAGAGGCTTACGCGGATTTTGACCTGAGTTTTGAGTTCAAACTTCCAAAGGATGGGCGTAGCGGCCTCTTCTTCCGATCGCGGTCTCTCAACAATTACCATGAGATCCAGCTCGCCGATTCACACGGAAATGCGAACCGTCTCAGGGACACGGACTGCGGCGGCTTGGTGGATGTCAAAGCCCCGCTGAGTCAAGCGTGTCGCCCTCCGGGCAATTGGAATCACATGCGATTGCGTGTGCTTGGCAGCCAAGTGTCGGTGACGCTCAACGACACACTGGTTTTGGAGACCCAACTCAAGGATGTCGCGAGCGACGCTGAGAAGCGAAAAGGCCGTATCGCGATCCAGGACCAAGGGCACCTGATCGAGATTCGACGCATGGAGATCACGCCTCTCTGACGACGAGACTTAGGCACTCTCCCGGCGAAAGCTCAGTTGCTGGTCGCCCCATTGGACCATCATGCGATCCGACTTCATCGCGATGATCCTTAGACCCAGAGCCTCACCCTGCTTTGGAAGCAACTCCAGCCAGTCACCGACAACGCGACACCGCCCCGTCGAAGTTGCGACCTGATTGGTGTTCAATGCCGTCGCCGGTGCCGCCTTCGCCGCAAACGCCAATGCAAAGGTTGCGTTCGTCGCAACACGCAGCGCGAAGCCGTCGCCCGACTTGGTGGTCGCCGTCCACACGCCTGCCAGGGTCTCGACCGTTAAGGAAGTGTTGTTCAAGGCCACACGAGGGGCCTGATCGGGCTTCACAACCGTCTCAACGGATTCCTTCGCATCGTTGCCTTTTTCGGCATCGTTGGCTGGAGACCACAAGGCCGCGTCGTCAACGATTCGATCACCTAGTTCCCTTACCATTTCTTGTAGCTGCGCCGCCGACAGGTGAATTCCGGAGCGCGAATACCAAAGCTCAATCCGCTTTCTCGGAACGCTATATCCGTAACGCATCTTGAACAGCTCGCGATTCTCATCGAAAAGCTTCTCCAAGGTCTCCAGGCGATCGGTTGCGCTCGCGTCAAAACTCCGAAGCAGTGCAACCAAGTCGACTCGTTGGTCTTCGACATCGACGAGCAACAACACTGGAATGGTCCAGATATCGCGTTCGATCTCAAACTCATAAGCCATGGTGTCGAATCGAGTCGCGTCAAATCCGGAGGCTTTCAACAGCGCGGACAGGCCTGACTCCGAACGCAACGCACGCGGCTCCGACTCAGACACGGAGACGCGTCTCCCAGACTCGCCGGGGTCCGATTTTGGGTCGGATGGCCTTGGAAGCTCGATTGGGCCGATGGTTGCCTTGTTTTCGATAGGGGTAACACCGATATCGAAGACAGCGCCCAAATCAGTTTGCGACGTTAGGCCCTGAGCCCGGGCGACGGAAGGCACCAGGATGAGCGTCAGGATCATGCCGCGAAAGACGTTACCGATACCGGGTTTTTCGTTGAGGAGTTTCATGGCAACGACACGCTAGACGGAATGTGCAGATTCTGAACAAACTTGATGACCGGGTATCGGAATCCCAACGCCCCGAACACACCCAGCTCAAGCGTTCCGTGTGTTCTTACGTTTCACGCAAAATGCAAGAAATCATTCGTGGGATCTCGCAGTCCATTCAACGGAGATCCAGCATCTCGCTCGCCGTCTTCTGAAACACGCGCCGAATCTCGGACGCGTCGCTGTTGCCCATCTTGGTTCGCTGAATGAGTAGCACGTAGATGGTCTCGGTCAGGGGATCGACCCAGCCTTGCGTGCCAAACGCACCGCCGTGGCCGAAAGTTCCCTTGTTGAGGGACTCCGTCGCTCCCTGAGGTTCCTGCACCAAACACCACCCCAGGCCCCAGGTGTTTCCGGGAGTAAACCCCGTAGTGACGTCACCCGCTTGAGGTGAGGTCATCAAGCTTATCGACTCCGCATCAACAATGGATTCGCCACGGTGGTCGCCCTGATCCAAGATCATCTGATAAAACGCAAAGAGGTCTTTGGCAGATGACACGAGTCCGCCTGACGGATTGGGACCCGCGACCGGAAGTGCCTTCACCAAGTCGTTTTCGGCGGGCACCAGCTGGTCGCTGTTTTCGGACGGTTGATAGAGGGTGGCCAGTCGCGATCGTTGAGCCTCCGTCGGATAGAAGGTCGTGTCATTCATTCCCAAAGGTCGGAAGATGCGTTCCGATAGGAATGATTCAAATGGCTCGTCCGCAATCAGTTCGACCAGGCGACCGGCCACGGTCAACCCCGGGCTGTACTGCCACTTTTCGCCCGGCTGAAACGCCAATGACCGAGTCGCAATCTCATCGACCGTCTCAGCGAGTGAACATTGAAAGCGTTGATTCCCGTTGAGCCCCGAAGTGTGCGTCATCACGTCCTTCAAGGTCAGCGGCCGGTATGGGTTTCGTCCTGATTTGAGGCTCACGTTGGCAAACGCGGGCAGGTGCTCTTGAATCGGCGTGTCGAGATCCAAGCGACCTTCCTCCCTCAAGAGCATCACCGCCGTGGCTGTGATCGGCTTGGTCATGGATGCGATGGCGAACAACGTGTCCGGCGTCATCTTGCGGCCTGACTCCAAATCGGCATGACCGACCGCGCCCAGGTGAACGATCTTGCCTTGATGTCCCACCAGCGTGACCACCCCGCTTGCCCGACCTCGTTCGACAAATCCCAGCATGGCCTCATCGATCTCCGCGAGCGTCGGGACGTCGCCGGAACGTTCCATGATCGCCTGCGTCTTATCGGCCACGCAGTGACCGGCCACGCCCCACACCAGCAAGGGGACCATGCAGACGATCACTTTGGGGCAATGAATCAGGTTGATCTGGCGCGCCATGTGAATCGATCCTTTTGAGAAAATGAAACCCGGAAACCAGAAAGACGCACGGTGCCGGGTGCAACCGCTACCGGGCGGTCGTTGTGAGAGCATTATGGCCGATAGACACGCCTTCAGATCGCCCCACTCGTGTTGTTTTTTTGGACACTCCTCGCCGATCGCCACCACTGAAACGCGGCCGAACCAACATCACCCTCCCGCGGCCTGCCGTGGGAGAAGTGTTGTTTTTTGCCTTCTTTCCGTGCTCAACTACACTGGTGTCGATCGAGATGTTTTTGCTTTTTTGCTTTGGGATTGTCTCCATGTGGCCCTTGACTGATGGCCCGCGTCAACTCGTCGGACCCGAAGCGGATTTGTTCCGCGGCGGTGTTGGGATGTTGATTGACCAGCTGGTGGAGCAGATCAACCAGGGAGTGGGCGCGGGAGAGTCTCGCGATCGTGATCCCGCCGACGATGTGACCTGGGAAACGGATTGGCAGGACGAACACTTCCCTCGTTGGTTCGCAATGTGGGAGCCGGACCAAAGGATTTGGCTCCTGGAACGCGTCACGACATCCGTGCTGACCCCCAGACTACCGCCACCAGCGGCCGCCATCTTCGAGGCAACGCTGGAAGCCATCTATTGCGAGATCAGTGACAACATCGCGATGGAAGTGATCGCCGGTGAGCCGATCGAAGCACACAGTTGGCGCCAGGCGTTGCTCAACGCGTATGTCGCCCGTTGTCCCAAAGACAGCGTTCTCGAAACGCTCCACTTCGAAACCAACACGATCGATGTTCATAATGACGCCGCGCTTGCTGGACGCGTCGATGAGGAGGATTTGTTGCGGGAGGGCACGCGGAAACTACGCAAACCCAAACGTCGTGAGGGGGAGGACTGGCTCGCATGGTGGTCAACCATGACGGATCGCTTGCTGGACGCCACCTTTGGTCCACGCCTGTACCCGCAGGTCGAACGCTACCGTGATGGCGATCCCAAGAAACTAACGAAGTTCTTGGAATCGAAAGGCGTTAACCACCGTTTCCTGTGGCGCATCCCGCCACTGCCCTCACGTGGCCATACGCAAGCCGCGATCGATCGACTGCAAAAAGTCGTCTTCCGCGACGGTTAGCAGCTCGCTTTGAGGCACTGTTTGACCAATGAAGCACTGACGAAGAAGGCTCAATGCTTCGTTTCGAAACGAGAAGCGTCAACGGTGTAGGGGTCGCCTTCCCGTGCCCGAGGATCGTTGGGGTGGGACGAGTCACGGCTGGCATCTTGTGACGATCTTCCAACGTCGAAACCACGCACGTCAAACCTCATTCGAAAGAAACTCCCAATCCAACGCCCAAACCAATGGCGACCCGGCGCGGTCAGCAAAGCGAAGCCCACCACATCGGTGATGATGCCCGGCGTTAACAGCAAAGCAGCGGCAAACGCGATCATCAATCCGTCACGAATCTCAACCGTAGGCGTACGACCACTCGCCAAGCACTCCCGGAACCTTCGCCAAGCCTGGGCCCCTTCGCGACGGGCGAGCAAGGAACCAATCATCCCCGTCAAAACAACAATCCCAAGCGTCACGCCGACGCTGGTCGCGCTCGCGAGTTGCAAGAGCAGGTAGAGCTCGATCAACGGGATGCCGATGAACGCGATCATCAGGCGAAGAAGCATGGCCCTAACTTTGTGCGAGGTTGAAATGAAAGCCGGACAAAACTGTCCATCTGTCAGGCTAAAAGGCCGGGAAACCGAGGCGGTGCGAATTGCGTTCCAATTTGCCGCCGAGACGGCAGTCCGCCGCTTTGTGGGATTCGACCTGGAATCGACCCTTGTCCCCACGTAAAAGAGACCGGTCGGGTTCGCGTAACTAAATCATAACTTTCTCGCCCCACGGCCGAGGCTCCTGCCGATGTCTTGCCTTCGCCCTCGCCCAGCGTCATCGCTGCTGCTGACACGCACGTTGATCGTTTTCGGTTGTCTTGCACCGTTTTCCAACGAGATCCCAGCGCCAGCATTCTCCGCCGAAATCCTGGCGATCGTGCCTCGGGATTTGGTTGGGGCCATCGATCCCTGGATGGCCAAACGCAACGCGGAGGGATTACGCGTGCACGTCATGCGTCCGCAGGCCACCGCGGAAGCAACGCGGCGTACGATCCAGGATGCTTGGCACCGCTCCACCCGCTACGTCGTCCTTTTTGGGGATGCCCCTGCCGTTCAGTCGCATCCCGATTTAAACCGTCAGATCCCCACCCATTATCGCCCCACCTTCGTCACCAAGGCCTTTGGGTCCACGACGACCTTTGCCACCGACTGGCCCTACGCCGACCGAAATGATGACGGCGTGCCTGACGCGGCACTGGGCAGGGTCCCCGTATCCGACCCGCGACAATTGGCATCGCTGCTTGAACGGATCGACGCCTATGAGTCATCGGACGACTTTGGGCCGTGGCGACGCAGCATCCAATTGACCGGCGGCGTTGGTGGGTTTGGAGGTATCGTGGACACCGCCATTGAATCGGTCACGCGGAACATGCTGACGGCCTGTCTGCCGACGGAGGTCAAACCACAGATTGCCTATGCGTCGCCAGGGCATCCGATGTGCCCACCCGGTGATGACTTTCGTGCGGCCGTGGTGGAACGGTTCCAAAAGGGCGCTCAGTTTTGGGTTTACGCCGGTCACGGACGCGTCACGCAACTGGATCTGCTACGTCGCGTTGAAAAGGCCTCACGTGGACCGGCCTTGTCTCGGGTGCAGGCAGGTGTTCGTGGTGACTGGAACGTCGAATCCCTTTTCACATCAGAGAACGCCAACCTCTTATCGACGGGACCACAGAGGGCTCCGATCGCGCTGCTGCTGGCGTGTTATGCCGGGGCATTTGACGCCCACGTGGACTCCATTGGCGAATCGATCCTCTTCGCGCCAGGCGGGCCCGTTTCCGTCATCGCAGCCACGCGTGTCACCATGCCCTACGGCAATGCGCGCTTCACACTTGGTTTGATGCGTGCCGCCTATCCCGACAAGGAAGCTCGTGTGCGGCCAATTCAATCGCTGCGCTTAGGCGACATCGTTGTTCAAGCCATGACCGAGTTGCACGACGATACCGGGGTCGTCGTTGCCAATGACTTAACGACAAGCTTGGTGGATTCGCTCGCGACCGTCATGAATCCCAGCAACACGACCATCGGCGACGAACGTCGCGAACATGCCGAACTCTATCAGCTGCTCGGCGATCCGACGCTCAAAATCCGACAACCCAAACGTTTGGAACTGAGTGTGGAGAAGACCGAAGCGAGTGACAATGCTCTCGCCACCTCGGCACGCCATCGACTCGACATCGCCGTCAGGAGCCCAATCGATGGAAGAATCTTTCTGACCATCGATCGATCGCTAGGTGCTAAGGAGCCACAACCGGGCATCGTGGGAGTGCTTGCTCCCGAGGACCCCAAATCACAGTCATCGAGCTGGGAATTTGATGCACATCAACGAACGATTGCCAGCAAACAGTTGCGGGTGGCGGCGGGTTCCGAACACTGGCTCTCCATTGCCGTCCCCAACGAGGTGACTGGACAAGTCACGGTACGTGGACACGTGGAAGGCGAGGCCGATTGGGCCACCGCCGCTCAGCGCGTCGTGCTTGTCCGTTAGCGATTTGCTGGCGGATCGTCCGCGCCAATCAAGCGTTCCCAGCGCTCGTGGAGGGCCTCTCGGTCTGCCAACAACATGCGTTGGTCGATTACGATCAACCCATCCGACAGCCGCTGGCTGTTCTCGAGGCTCCCCAGACGATCCGCTCGCTTCGTGCTGACGCGGCTCATCGCTCGAAAGCCCTCCCCTGCGATCCATCCGGCGGCCATCATACGTTGGAGCATCGCCTGTCGATCCTCACCCGTCGTCATACGAATGGGCCACTTGTAGTAACAGCGTTGCGTCTGCGTCGCATTGCTCTCTGGTTTCGAACCGTCGCGTGCGGGCTCAGTTGCAAGCGTCTGAATAGACAGAGCTTCCCAATCGCGTTCGGCCAACCAGTCCACACCTTGGCTGCGAAGCTGGTTGCGCTGACGCAATCGATCCAATTGCGGCAGCACAACCGAAGCCTGCAACGCCGAGAGCGGGTACGCATCGCTCGGCCGATCCGCAATGGACCTGACGCGCGCAAACAGACGCTCATTGGAGCACAACAAAGCGCCCCCATTTCCAGCCGTCAGCGGCTTGCCTCCACCAAAGCTCAGAACCGCAAAGTCGCTCAGCGAACCGATTCGCCAGGTCGACGCCGGCTCCTGACCGCCGCGGACCACGCCCGGTGACTGGCAAGCGTCCTCGATCAGCAACCATCCGAGATTGGAGCAAAGCTTGCGTAAGGCCGGCATATCCGCGATGGCGCCGTGCAAATGGGACGCGATGAGCGCCACGGCCGGAACACTTCCCAGACGTGATTCCGCGGCCAAAAGGGCGTCCACATCAATCGACAGACCATCGGTTGCCACATCGACTAGGAAGGGGCGTGCCCCCAACGACTCGATGGTGCGGAAGTTTCCGGGGTAGTCGTACGCCGCCAAAGCGACCGAGTTTCCTGGCCCAGCCCCGGCCGCACGCAGTGCCAATTCCAGCCCTGCTGTCCCGGAACAGCAAAGGCGGACCCGACAGCCCTCGTGTAGCGTTTCCAGTCGCTTCTCGAGTTGACGTTGTGAGTCACTCTGATAAGCCCCCCAATGCCGGGCCCCCCAAGCAGCGTCCAACGCAGCTCGGATGGAAGCGTCATCCGGTGGCCAGCACGGAAGTTCGGTTTCCAGCTCAGGCGGTGACACGCTTCACTCTCGCTTCTTGGATGAGCCCGGTCGCGCCCGCTAATCGTGCCTCGGACATGCCAAGCTCCCTCGAGTAGACGCGAATGAAGGTTGCCCCGGCTCAGGCCGCCGGGGACGAATCGGGCGGGCCGCTTCTTCCACGGCCAGGATGCAGCGTCTCAGCGTTGCCTGGCCACAGGCAATCGCCGATTCAAATGCACATGAAAACACCTTTGACAGCGTTCTTGGCTGGGCTTGTGACGATTTTTCGGCTTCCATATCATGCCGCATCCGAAAGCGACCCACCTTTCATGCGCCGGTTGTTGTGCCACCCGATGGTGGCAGCCCGCGAAGGAGCCCCGTTGTACACGATTTTCCTGTTTGCGTGCTTCAGTCTTGCGCCCGCACCCTTGGCTCACGCGAATCTCCTGATGGCTCAGGCGGACGCCGGGGCGGGGGCAAAGCCTGACGCACTCGATCGCCCGCTCATTGTCCAGATTCTGGACAACCCCTTCGTTCTACCCGTCGCTCTGTTGGTGATCTTTTACATCACTTTCCTGGGACCTGAACGAAAGAGACGTGCCGAGGAGGCACGGATGTTGGCCGCCATGCAGAAAAACGATCGTGTTGTGACTCGCGGTGGCATCCACGCAACGATAGTTGCCGCGCCCGCCGACAGCGACGTCGTTACGGTGAAGATCGATGATGCCGGCAACACGCGCGTCAAAGTGGATCGCACGGCAATCGTGTCCGTCACCTCCGCCGCGAAAGCCAAGGATGGCGAGGCGAAGTCAACGGCCTAGTTCCGAACCCCTGATCCAATCCCCTACGAAACCAAGTCGATACCACGATGGACCTGATCGAATCGATTCTGTCGTCAGGAAGCAGCCTTTTCGGTGCCACCGATTACGCTCTCAGCCTCGTCGCACAGGCGAGTTCCGAAGTCGCTGGCTCGGTGCGCAAAGGCATCTCCGGTGAACAATGGATTCTTTTGCTCTCCGCGGCTGCCGTCCTCATCGTTCCGTTTTTTGTCGGGAACTTCCTCGCCAAGAAGCTGAAGATGCCTACTCACGGCACGCGGCTCGGGTTCGTCCTTCTCGCCCTGCTGGCCGCCGGCGTGATTCTCGTCAACAAGCTTCCTTCACTGGGTGTGGACCTCTCTGGGGGCACCATTCTGGTTTATGAAATCGATCCGGAGAAGAAAGCGGAGCTGGAAGCATCCGGCACCCCGGTCACCAGCGAAGACCTCATCGAACCCTTGACCCGACGAATCAACCCGTCGGGCACGCAAGAAATCGTCATTCGTCCCTACGGCGATTCGCAAATCGAAATCATCGTGCCCAATGTGGAATCCGAGGAGGTGGAACGCATCAAGGGCTTGGTCGCCCAGGCTGGCCAGCTTCGCTTCGCCATCGTCGCCAACCAATCACAGCATCAAAGCCTGATCAATCAAGCCGTCGAACAGGCCGCCTCTTCCGACGATGCGATCGCCACCCGGCAAACCGTGGGTGGACCCGAAGACTCGTTGTACGGACGCTGGGTCACGGTCGCTCGCGAAGAGAAGGAAGACGACAACGAGAAGGTTCGACCGCTTCGACTCCCGGTGGGCGGCTCTCTGGTGCGGAACCCCATCTCAGGCCAAATCGTGGAAGTCCCGTCCGAGTTGCTCGGCCAGGACGAAGAAATCAAGGTTGCCAAGTGGTTGGAAACGCAAACCTTCAACAGCCTGGAAATCCTGACGGTGATCAATTCCCTGCTGGACATCACGGGCCAAGACCTGTCGTATTCCGCCAGCACGTTCGATCAGACGGGTTCGCCTGCGGTCGCGTTCAATCTCACCGATTATGGATCGGGACGGTTCCGTGCCCTGACGACCAACAACGCGCCTGACGCCAGCGGTCGCAAGTCGCAACTCGGAATCATCTTGGATGACGAGCTGCTGTCCGCTCCAAACATCCTGCAGCCGATTTCCAAGGAAGGCCGCATCACGGGTAACTTCACGCGAGAAGAAGTCGATTCGCTCGTCGCAATCCTCAAGGCAGGTGCCTTGCCGGCGACGGTCACGAAGGAACCCATTGCCGAGAACACCATCGACGCCACGCTTGGACGCGACACGATCAACAAAGGCGTCTGGGCGATCAGCGCATCGATGATCTTGGTTCTCCTCTTCATCCTCTATTACTACCGCTTTGCGGGTGTTGTTGCCTGTATCGCGCTGTTGCTGAACCTGGCGTTGATTCTGGCAACGATGGTGTTCATCAATCAGCCGCTCACGCTCCCGGGCTTGGCCGGCCTGGTCCTGACCGTCGGTATGTCGGTGGACGCCAACGTGCTGATCTTTGAACGGATCAGGGAAGAACTCAAAAAGGGCGCGAAGCCCCGGATGGCTATTCGCAACGGCTTTTCAAGGGCAACCACGACCATCGTGGATGCGAACTTGACCACGCTGATCACCGCGTTCGTTCTCTACGCGATTGGGACGGATCAGATCCGGGGTTTTGCCGTCACCTTGATCCTGGGCATCCTGTATTCGATGTTCACGGCGATCTACATGTCGCGAACGCTCTTTGACATTGCCGAACGCCATGGCTTCCTATCACTGAGCATGTCGGACGGTGTCAACAAGTTCCGATCCGCTTTGGCCGGCGGTGGTCAATTCAACTTTGTTTCCAAAGGCAGCACGACGCTCGCTCTGTCCGCGGTCTTGGTCTTGGTGGGCATCGGTGCTTTGTTTGCCCGCGGCCAAAACATCTTTGACATCGACTTTGCTGGCGGCTCTTCGGTGCAGTTCCGCGTCGACAATCCAACCGACAACGAGACGATTCGCGCGATTGTGAAGTCGGCCTTGGAAGCCTCCGGTGACGAAACCGTGCAGTTCACCGCCACTGGCGTGACCATGGATGAGGTCCCCGATGGCACTTTGTTCAAGGTGGATTCGTCCATTGATAACGTTGACGAGCTCAAGGAAGCCTTGGAGGCAGGATTCGCTTCGAATACTTCCGTGGGGCTGGTAACCTATCAAGCCGACATCAAGCGTCTCGGTAGCCCAAGCAGCGGTGAGCAAAGCCGGGCTCAAGCTAACAACGGCGTCATGCTGACAGCGCTGGTTCAAGACGAGGAGGACGAAGCCACCGCGACAACGGAGACCGGTTCCGCAACCGAACAAGCAGAGGAAACACCGACGGAACCCGTCACGACGGAGCTGGAGCTGAATCTCAGCGTGGAAGGCGGTGGCGTTGCCACGCTCAACGGCATCACCCTACGTGACAAGTTGGTCAAGGCCGCCGAGTCCGCTGGCGTGTCACTCAATCTGAAACGAATCCGTCTACTTCCGATGGCGGATGACATTGATGACTGGAATGAAGAATCGGCGGTCTCTTATTCAGACTGGCAAGTCACGCTCCCATGCGGTGCCGCAGATGCAGACCAAATTGCGGAAGCGGTGCGAGCGGACTTGGACCGCAACGCCGTGTGGGTCAGCAGCAGCAGCGTGGGTGCTCGGGTGGCCGGTGACATGATCGGCCGAGCCTTTGGCGCCTTGTTCGCCTCGATCCTTTGCATCATTGGATACATCTGGTTCCGATTCCAACGCGTCTTCTACGGGCTCGCCGCTGTTGCCGCCCTTATCCACGACGTCTTGATCACGCTGGGTGCGATTGCCATCAGTTATTGGTTGGCCGGGGCATTGGGCTTTTTGCTGATCGACCCGTTCAAGATCTCACTGACGGTTGTGGCCGCTCTGTTGACGATCATCGGATACTCACTCAATGACACCATCGTGGTCTTCGACCGCATCCGCGAGACCAAAGGCAAGGCACCACGCTTAACCGACGAGATGGTCAATGACAGCATCAACCAGACCCTGAGCCGCACCCTGCTGACGTCGGTCACAACCTTGATCGTGGTCGTCCTGCTGTATGCCTTTGGCGGGGCCGGCATTCATGCCTTCGCCTTCGCGTTGGTCGTCGGCGTCCTGGTGGGAACCTACAGCAGCGTGTTTGTCGCCAGCCCCATCCTCCTGTGGCTGTTGCGGCGAGACGAAGCCAAGGTCGCCGCAGCGAGAGGCTGATACACGCCACGGCGTCCTCCCCGTGACGCCTTGACGTGCTGCGAACAGTCTCGATAATTCGGGTCCGATTCCCGGGGGATTAGCTCAGTTGGGAGAGCGCTACAATGGCATTGTAGAGGTCATCGGTTCAAGTCCGTTATCCTCCATCTTCAAGGCACTTTGCGAACTTCGCAAAGTGCCTTTTTTTTGTTTACCTAGCGAACACGTTAAACCCGGTCGGTGCCCGTCCCCGAACAATCCCTCGTCGCTAACAAAGCACTGCTCACGGGAAATTGAATCGGATTTGTAAGGCGTCGCCGGCAACGCTGGAAACTAACGGGAGCAACAGGAGGACGAGGAACGTAGCGAGAGCGAACCCGCTTCGACTGACGGCTAGGCGAGCGTGCACCAAGCGCAATGCCCAACCATGGACAGCCACCGGAAGTGATTTAAGGCGTCATCATCGCCAGGGAGCCAGTTTCGCAACAGGGGAAGCCTGGCATCACCCAGCCGCGTTAGCTACCCCGAAGACGCAGCGTGAGAAGCCAGCAAGCGTCGCGCCGCTGCCTAACACGCCCGGGACCAAAGATGCTTCGTGTGTCTGTCCAGGCAACACTGGGTTACGGTTCAATCGCACCGACGCAGCCCATACCTGCACGAACGCGACTCGCCGCGTTTGAAGGCTGAGAGCGTTCCATTATCCTCGCCAGAATTGGCGGGACGAAGGTGCTTCACTGCTCGGACGACAACGGGATTCAAGGGCGATTCAATCGCACGCTTCGCGACGGGATGGAAGATCACGAACTGTCGAGCTGATACGACGCACAGGAAGTGATCGGCGGACTGACTTCAAACTACACCGGAGCCCGGCTTCAAAGTTCACTGGGTTTCCAAACGCCAGTGACTTGGTATCGATTAACCCCATCGCGGGTCGAGCGAACCACAAGATTGAAGTTGCAGCAAACCCGTCATCGCCGCAAGCAGATCAACCTTGGCACCCGCCAGCGAACCTTGCGTTGCCCAGAACCAAGTCTACCCCGTGTAACTGACTCGAAAAGCCTCACTTTCCGCTGACACAAACCATCGGCACCACACGTAATTTTCAGTGGAGCGAT
>JBCCYK010000100.1:0-21216 GCA_039189905.1 Planctomycetota bacterium | reverse complement strand
GCAGTACGGACGCGGAATACTTGGACAGTTGGTTCGAGCGGGACAAAGCGATCCTCTACAACTGGAAGGCCGATTCCGAAACGACCGACGCCATCACACAGCACGCCCAGGTCCCGGCTCAGGCCATGATCAGCTATCTGAAGCGTGAGCGATTCAAACCGACCGCCAATTACAGTCCCCGGCGTGCCGACCGCGTGGCCTGGTTCCAAGAAAAATGGGGTGTCGGCTGAACCCGGGATCGTTCCTGGCCACGCCCGCGACCCCATGAGTGAATCGCTAGGTTGCTGGATCGCAACCATCCCGCGCGCGCCCGATCTCTCCGATCCTTATCGCGAGGTGATTCACGAGCCGGGAGTCATTGACCCTTCGCTCGATGAACAGGCAAGCCTCTGGGCAACGTTTCTTTCATCCGTCCCGCCGGAGTCCCCGGTGCTGGGTCTGATTGACCAACACCTGGGTCGGTGTCGGCAGATCGTGTTACCCAAAGTCGCGCCCTGGGATCATCCGGGACAGTCGGATTGGACCCGCTGGGCCTGGCAAGCGAATGCGATTTGGTGGACCGGTCAGGATCGCTTTCTCGACCCAGCGGGCGAGTTGCTGCTCGACAGACACGGCACCATCGCACCCACGGCTCAAGTGCCCTTTCCGGTGGATGCCAGGCAGCGCATGCTTCGATCCGAAGTGGAACTGCGTAACCGTTCCGTCGAGCCAGTGAATGGCGTTCCTCCGGTTTCGGGGCTGGAGGAAGCGAACCTTCGAACGCCGGAACTCATTGCTCAGCGGGCTCTGGCTCTGTTCTTGGTGGCGGTACGTGCCGAAGCCATTTTGGGTGATCATCCACTCAGCGTGGAACAGATGCGTGCCAGGTCACCCCTTGGCTATCAGGCATTGAGCCCGCGCGAGCGCGAGTTCTTTGATTCCAAGAACCCGGATCCGGTGATGGCCGAAGTCTTCATCTGGCGCTATGAAGCTCTGGCCACTTTCCAATGGGCACTCGGGATCCGGGCGGACCAGAAATGGCCTGACGAGCGTATGGACCAGGCTGACATCGTCAGTCCGATGCTCCGCTTGGCTGACGAACGATTCGTGTCGAAAACGCAGACGCGGCCCACGCAGGCCCTCTTGGATGCGCTCGATCAAACGCTGCGCTTATGGTGGGTGGCTGACAACGCTCACCAAGAGGCAGCACAGCAAACAAGCGCGTCACCCGAAGGGCTGCCAGGTGGAATTGAGGCCATCATCATTGCGGAGCGTCTGGCCGCGCTCGCTTGGATGTGCCACTGGCCGCCTTCGTTTCTTGCTGACCGAGAAGCCGTTAGCGCCCCAGCGACCACCGGACCGAAGTCGCCGCACACGGATTGGGATCGCTGCATTGACACGTTCGTCCACGCGCTATTCGCGTAGCATTCCGCCGCAGCTCAATATTCGCTCACAGCCGTAGCGAAAGACGTCAAGTCTTTCGGCTTACCTGCGGCATTCCTCTACCGAGCAAGGGAAAACGGGTTGATCTCACTGAGCGAGATCTGGCCACCGAAGCAGACGTCCACATCGCTTCCAGGCTCGCGAGGCCGGCCATGGAAATCCGATTCCACGGTGATCCGGGCCAAATCGCTGTCCCATCGCAGTTGCCCGCGTCGAATGAAAGGTTGACGCTCCACCGGGCAACGTACGATCTCGGGTGGTTCACTCTTGGGATCAATCGCAGGCAAGTTGACATTCCAGAGCATCCCAAAGTCTTTCTCACGCGAAGGCTGCTCCGCACGATGAAAAAACTGATTCAAGGCCTCCGAGAGCCAAGGGTCGACGTGGTCCCAGGTCCTTGGAATATCCGGACGTCGGTAGTGCGATATCGCAAGCGCGGCGCGTCCCTCGATCGCTGCCTCCCGTGCCGCCGCCATGGTCCCGCTCATCAGAAGATCGACGCCCAAATTGGCGCCGGCATTGATGCCCGAAATCACAATGTCCGCATCCGACGCCAGAGTCGCCAAGGCAACACGGACACAGTCCACGGGGGTTCCATCCAAACTGTACCGTTGTGCGCTGAGGCGATTCAGCGTTAACTCACTTAGATTCGAGACGCTATGACCACATTCGCTCCTTCCACGATCAGGGGCGAGGGTGATGAGCGACCAAGCCGGTCCACGCCGCGCGCAGTACGCTGTGAGTGTTCGCTCCAAAGCCCGGATGCCAGGAGCGTCCACGCCGTCGTCATTGGTGATCAGGATGCGCAAGCGATCGCCGCGGTTACGAGGGTCGGACCAAGTCGATGAAACGGAGCCTCAATCCTGGCTGCGGACGAACCAGAACCAAGCTAAACCCGCGGCGGTCAACAACGCCGTGAGACATAAAACAGCGATCGCCAGCGAAATCATAAGACCTCATCCCATCTGCGGTACACGCAACCGATCTTCCTACGACATGCCTGGTGGACGAGTTCCTAGCGTGGCTTGCGATTGAGCAAGCTGCGCGTGTCAGCAATCAGATCTGGGATCTCGCCCGGTGTCGGATCAGGAGCAACACGGACAAAGTAGTCTTGATCCACGCCAAGTACCTGCCGCATCTGGTGAGCCCGCTCCGGTGGAACATCACCAAGCAGAGCCAGCATTTCAAAGTCGCGGTCCCACAGAATCTGACCGCACAGCATCTCGATCATCCCTTCCCAAATCCCATGGTCATCACAGCGAGCGTTCGCGGCAAAGCCATGGGTATCCAGGTTCGTTTCTTCGGTCACTTCGCAGCGTTCCAGGAACGCTTCCAGGACCAAACTTCGCCAGTAATGAGGTGGGTCCTGCTGTGCCATTGGGAAGCAATCCGCGCTTTCGGCACCTCCACCAAAGAGGTCCACTTCCATGGCAACCAATTCCTTCAACTCTGCGAAGATTGCAGCGATCGTCGCCTCGGTCGAGGCGTTCGGAGCCGGCGTTCCCGAGGTCGGCGTCAACAGATGGAACGACACCTCATGCAGCAACGCCATCTGTTGATGCAGCGTCAGTCCGTCGTAGAGATCGACGCCCGTTGACCAGGCATCTTCTTCCGATCCGGCATCCGCTTCGCGATCGAATGACAATTGGAGATCATCGACCATGACCGCGATCACCTCGCTGACAAGCCTTGCTTCGCAGCCACCTAAAGTCCGATCACCTTGGCTGGTATGCCACATCCCTTGCTCCCCCGGTCAACTCCCAAACATCGGGTCCCTATCGTGGAAGCGAATGATAATCGGAGTCGACGCGTGAAACAGCCATGCCGCGTCAATTTGCCACCTTCCAGCGACATCAGCAGCTGGACGCGTGATCTTGTGGACCGCTCCACGCCCACCCAACGCTAGGCCGACCGACGCGCAGGACGGATTCGGCCGCCAGATCGCGCTTCGGCGGTGCCGATGGCGCCGGCAATTTCCTTGACATGCAAGTCCATTTGGGGGAACGGGATGCCGATGGAGGCCGCATCCAGTTCCGTTTTTACCTGCGCCGTCAAGGCCTCGGTCATCGGCCAGTAGTCGCTCTTGGCGACCCAGATTCGGACCTTCCACATCACGGCGCTATCGCCCAACCCGGCGAGCACAACGGCACTTCCACGGTCCTCCCCAGGGATGATGCTGCCGATCAAGTTGTTGACAGCCGCCTGCAGGGCCTCGCGCGTCGTTTGTAAATCAGCCGCGTAGTCGACACCGACCTCCACCTCCACGCGTCGATGTGCGTGGTGACTGATGTTCTCAATCGTGCCGCTTGCAATGCTCCCGTTGGGAACGATGATCCGGCGGTTGTCCGGGGTATCCAGCGTTGTGGTGAACAGATCGATTTCGTCCACGGTCCCGCTGACACCGCCGGCCGATATAAAGTCACCCACTTTGAAGGGACGGAAGACCAACATCAGAACGCCAGCAGCAAAGTTGCTCAGCGTTCCCTGGAAGGCTAGGCCCACCGCGAAGCCCGTCGCAGCAAGCATGGCAGCAAGCCCACCCAAGGGAGCACCCAATTTGCTCAGAACGGCTCCCGTCACGCCAAACATGACGAGGTAGAAGATCGCTTTTCCGATGAACTTTCCCAACGTCTCATCGACACGACGACATATCGGTCGACTGATCAGCCGCATCAGATACCGGGCCAGAAGATAACCCAGGAAAATCACGCCCAGGCCAACCGCGGCGGACAGCAACGCGGGCGCCAGATGCGTGGTGGCGTATTCGCTCACGCCTGAAAACTCAGCTTGGGTCACTTGCTCAAACAGCTGCGCGGTCGCGGCCGCGATGCCATCGGCCTGGCCATCTTCCGTGCCATCCGAGGCAGCCAGAAGCAGTGGCGTGTTCCAAGACGGCAGGCCGGTCCATCCATGCGAATCGAACATCGATTTTCATTCTCGGGTCAGACGGTGAGATTTCCAAACCAGCACCGAGCTCACGAATCCACCGGCGCATAGCCGGGAGGTGTACGACTCCCTCCCAATCGAACGCAAGATGAAATCCGAATGAGCGACGCCATCGGCCCTTTCACATGGGTAGGAGCGATTGAGCCTGCCGATCGCGGAGGAGATGCACGATCTTGCGACCGGTCACACTAAGGGCCATGCACTCCCACTGATCCGCTGAAACCCACTGCCATCCTTCGCCCGTTGTTTCCATCGGGGTCCTTGCGTGGAACTGGTGCACGTGCAACGTCATGCGGTACTTGGTCACGGCGTGCTTGATCGTTTTCAGACGCACGCCCAAATCCACGGCCAACCCCGTCGCTGAAGCGACCCATGACTCAAACGAGGGGCCGTCGATGGCATGGGGTGGACCCGCACGAGGAACATCCCACAAGCCAGCAAACCGTTCACCCTCCGGAATCCGCCTCAACAGCAGGTCCCCGTCTTGGTTCCGAATCACCGCAGCAAACTCAGTGCGCGACTCGTACTTGGTCTTGCCGAGCTTGATCGGTAGCTCGTTCTGCCATCCTCGCAGGCGCGCGACGCAGGATCGCGACACCGGGCACGCTTCACAATCAGGTTGATTCGGTGAACACACCAACGCTCCCAGTTCCATTGCGGCTTGATTGAATGTCGCGGGACCCTTCGCATCGTTGCTCACGCTGCGCGGCAACATGGTCTCGGAAAAGTGCCATAGAAAATCCTGGGTTGGTTTTTGGTCCACAGGTGCTCGCAAACCCACCCAACGACTGAAAACGCGATAGGTGTTGCCTTCTAAAATGGGGTGCCGCTGGTTGTCGGCAATCGACAGGATTGCGCCCGCCGTGTAACGACCAATTCCCGGCAATGCCAACACGTCGTCAAACGCCATCGGAAAGACACCACCATGTTTCTCCACGATGACACGTGCTGCGTCGCGCAGCCCACGAGCGCGACGATAGTACCCCAGTCCTTCCCACAGACGCATCAACTCGTCGGAATCGCTCTCCGCGAGGGCTCTGACGCTGGGATAGCGATGGACGAAGCGCTCAAAATAGGGCACCACCGTGGCGACCTGTGTCTGCTGGCACATGATCTCGCTGACCCACACCCGATAGGGCGTGCAATCACTTCGCCAGGGAAGATCTCGCGCCGCCTGAGAATACCAAGCGATCAACTGCGAGCGCAACCGTGACCGCCAACGTGAATCAGCCCAACGATCATCCTCCGGTGCAACCGTTAGTTGTAAACTCATCGTTCGGCGAACAACGCTCCCGCAATCGAACGGGACTCCAAGAATGAGTTGTCCGGTGTCACCCGATCTGTCATCAAGGCGACTTGCCTAGAACCGCGGTCGTCTGCATCACCTCTCCGTTGCGTTCGAAGCGAATGTGAATGCGATCTCCGGGCACGTGTTGATTGATCGCCTGTTGTAAGTCTGCAAACCGCGCCACGGGTTTGTCATCGACCCCGGTGATCACGTCATTGGGCAACAGGCCCGCCTTCTGAGCCGCGCTCGGAGAAACCACGTCATTGATCAGGCATGCGTTGAAACTGTCGAGACACCGTACCCCCAAGAAGCCACCCTGCTTGAAATCCACCTGGAGGCTCGGTCGTTTTTCCCGAAGGGTCTCCACACGTTCCAAGGGCGATGCGGTGCCATTGAGCGTCAAGGAGACGCCGATGGGCAAACCGGCGATCTCATCCACCATCTCGCCGCTCAACGTGACATAGCGAAACTCAAGATGGCGAAGACTCTTGGCGCCACGGATCGCTCGGATGGTTGCCAAATCCACTTCGCCGTTGGTCAGGCTCAATCGTTTCAAGTTGGGCATCGAGACGACCGATCGAAGAACACCTTCGCGAATCGAAGCCCCCGAAACTTGGGCCGTGTCCTGATCCGCGACCCAGGCCAGCAACTGCAATGTCTCGTCGGGTCCTCGAAACTCCTCATCCACCCGCACCATCTGCTGGTGCTCCATGGTCGCTCGGATGACATGCTGGGTCTCGCCAATAAAGACACCGACATCCGCCAATTGGGATCGAGCGGCGATCCCACGAATTTGCATCACCTCATCGATGGCGCCCGCGGCCTGCCGGGCCTGGAAGCCACCCCGTGCCCGAATCGCCAGCAGCGCCTGCCACGCATCCTGGCGGATCTCAACTGAATCGCTATGTCCCGTGTCAGCAACGGCTCCTTGGAGTTCCGTCGGCAAGATCGTCTGTCGTGACGCTATCTCCTGCAAGATACCGACGGCTCGGTCGACCAACTCAAGCTCACCACTTTGACTGGCGGTCAGCAGCGCCGTGACAGCAAGACCACCAATCGCGCGAAGCTGTTCCTCCGCACGTTTGCGTTGCGAGTACGATCCCGAAGACAGGGAGTCAATCCAACGCGCGACGTCAGCATCCGAAACCGTCCGGTTTGGTCGCTTCACCACACTCTTGGGCGACAAATCCAACTCGCGGGCCATACTAGCCGTGGCCGAGTCCTTCAACACCAGGTCTTGCGAACACGCTTGACGTCCCACTGAAACCATCAATCCCAGGGAAACCATCAAGACGACGGCAAGTAGCGTTACCTTCGGTGTGCTCCAGCAAGACCCGCGAAGGGCATCGAATCCCTGGAGCTGTTGTTCCGACGTCATCGATGCAGGCTTTCTGTGGTGGTAAGAGGTTGTATTCATGGTGTGCCCTTACGCCTTGTTGCTAAAGCGGCATCTGCGCGTCTGACATTAAAACGGCATAACCCGAAGCGTCAGCGAGGACGCAATCAAGCGTTCTGCTTTCTTCGCGTGCGAGTTTGGCTGAGTTCCGTACTGAAGTTCAGAAATTGCATGCGTGTACCGCGCCCCACATGAACAGTCTATCGGCTTCCGAGGCTCATGGCAGGCCAAACCGAGAACTCTCGCTCAATCGCCGAGCTCAGCGTGAACGCGGAAAGGCAGCCGAATCACCGCGCACCCCACCATCACGATCGCTGCAATACGAAACGCACTGGCAACACTGGTCCATGCGGCGACGTGACCCCACCACTGGGAACCCGACGTCATCGAAAACGCCATCATGGTCAGGTAACAACCCATGCCGCGAGCACGAAGACGCTGCGGCAGGGTGACCTGGGCTGACGCGTTCAACGTGGTGAGTGTCGCCATCCATCCTAATCCCATGACCAGCGGAGCCAGCAAGAGGAATGGGCCCGCCGGAATCCATGTCATCGAGAACAAGCCGATCGAGAACACCATCATCGCGATCCCGATCGTCCCATCACCACCCAAATGCCGCCGAATGTTTGGTAAGACCGACGCACCCGAGACCGCTCCGACGCCCAAAGCCGCCACCAGAATCCCAAATCCTTGAGGGCCCCAACCCAAGTCCTGCTTGGCAAACAAAGGGAGCAAGGACCACAGAGCACTGCCAGGCATCACGAACAACAGCACGCCGACCATGACGTGACGCAAGACTTGGTTGCGAGCGACGAAACGCATGCCCTGCCAGGTGGAAGCCAGGAATGATCGACCGCGGCTGGATTCCGTGGCGTCCCGTTTCCAAAACAGGAGGACGAAAACCACGCCCGCAAACGAAGCCGCGTTGATCGCAAACGCACTCCAAACGCCAAGCAACGCGATCAAAACACCGCCCAAAGCGGGTCCAAGAGCCCGTGCTAGATTGAAACTGATGCTCCCCAAGCCCACGGCCCGCGCGAGCTGCGATCGCGGTACCAGTTCCGGCACGGTTGATTGCCACGTCGGTACGTGGACGACCATCCCTAAGCCGATCAGAAACGTCAGCAGCAACAGACCGTTGGCCGTGATGTGATCGGTCGCCACTAACATCGTCAACAAAGCGGTGATCCCAAACAACAGCATCTGGGTGGCAATCAGCAACCTTCGTTTATCAATGCGATCGGCTACCACCCCAGCCGGAATCGCCAGTAGCACGATCGGAAGCGCCATGGCTGTTCTGACGGCCGCGACCCATTCGGGATCGGCTTGCAACGTGGCCATCAGCCATCCCGCGCCAACCTCATGGATCCAGGTCCCCAGATTGGACGCCAACGAGGCAAACCAGAAAAAACGAAACATCGGTAATCGCAACGGTTCCCACGCAGAACCCTGGTCCTGGTGTTCGGTCGTGGTGATGTCGTTGGGCACTGAAACTTTCAGAGAGAGACTGCGGACGGGAATGCTCTCCATTCCTGACCAAGTTGGCGAGCCTGATCAAGTTGGCGGGCCTGATCAAGTTGGCGGGCCTGATCAAGTTGGCAGGTTCGGACGCGAGGGCAAGCGCAGGGGCACCGTGTTCCAGCCCGATAACCGTCATGAGCCGAACAAACGCCGCTTTCGTTTCGGTTTCACGCAGCCGTTCGCACGATCCCACGTCTTGAGGTTGAGCTGAGTTTTAACCTTCACGGGGCACGTCTGGAATTCGGCGAAGGGCGTGTGCAACCACTACGGCCCGAAGCTCGGACAACCTGCGATGATTCGCGTCAAACACCTTCGCAAACTCTACGATGACTGTCTTGCCGTCCAAGATGTCAGCCTGGAAATCCAGAGCGGAACGGTATGCGGCTTGGTCGGGAAGAACGGAGCGGGAAAGACGAGCACCTTGCGCTGCCTTGCTGGGCTGATCCCTCCCACAGACGGCCAGATCGAGATGGCGGGCTTTTGTCCCCAGTCGGACCCGGTCTCTGTGAAGCGTTTGGTAGCGTATGTGCCGGACGATCCACCCCTCTTCGATGACCTGACCGTGGGTCAGCATTTGGATTTCATCGCCCAACTGTACGGCATCCGCGACCATCGCTGCACCGCATTCGCGTTGTTGGAACGCTTCGAACTGACGCGCAAATACGATGCCATGACGAACAGCTTGTCACGAGGCATGCGTCAAAAGCTCGCCATCGCCTGTGCCTATCTCACGCAGCCCCGCATCCTCTTGCTCGATGAGCCGTTGACGGGTTTGGATCCACCTGGGATTCGTTGTTTACTCGATTCCGTCCGTGACTTCGTCCGACAGGGGCACGTTGCCATCATCAGCAGCCATCTGCTCGCCATGATCCAGGACGTGTGCGACGAAGTTTGCATTATGAACGAGGGTTCGGTTCATTATCACGGACCCCTCAAACGACTGCCGGAAGCGTTTGGCACGCACACGCTCGAGGATGCTTTCTTCGCGGCGACAGAGTCCATGACACCGAGCGCGGTCGGATGAGATCGCGGGCCGCAAAGCGATCGAGTGCCGCGTCACCTCGCGAAGCCACGCGGACGGACGGAAACCCGATCACCAAAGCTTGGGCACAGGATGATTTCCATTTGCTCCTGGGTTGCTGCGCCAGCTTGGGATGGGACCGCCTGCTCGCCAAGCTGCAGCGATTTCGCGCTCGCATGGGTTCGCGTCGAACGGTCGCTGGTTCGTTCGCGATCGTGGCCTTTGTCGCGTCGTACCTCGTGATGGGAGTCCTGGTCCTATCTCATCACCAGACGAGCGACCCCATGCGTTTGCGGGCCTACCTGACCGGAGGCTTGGTCCTGTACCTGGTCTTTCATGCGGTCCGCCAATCCTGGTCACAGCTCGAGGATCCAGACAGCGAGTTGAGCGCGGAGACACTTTGGATCGGGGGCGGCCCTATCGACCGAAGATACGTCGTACTCCGTCGCGCTTTGGCGTCGACGCCCGCGTGTGCAACCAAGGCCGGACTCCTTTGTGTCATTCTCTTTCGCAACGTTCCCTCCGTCTTCAACTTGTTTCTCGGCGTCTTCATCGCCTTTCTCACATTGGAGTGGTGCCGCGTCGCGATCTCTAACGTACTCCAGGCAATGAGCGTTCGTGATCGCAAGACTCTGCAATGGGCAACCACGCTGATGGCCGCTGCCATCACCACTCAGTTGCTCTATCAGGTTTGGGTCACCACCCCGCCCAAGGCCGACCCGATTCATTATGCCGTCAATACGCTCAGTGCGATCGGGACACTTACCGAATCGCCCTCTGTCCAGTGGCTGGGGATTCCCTTTCACGCCGCCGCTCAAATGGCCATCGGCCGTTGCCTGGAACACACATGGGTGACTGGTGTCGCCCTTCACTTGGGAACCTTCACGGCTCGCCTGATGACGCCCGTGGTTTCGCTGGCCGTGCTTGGACTGTCGGGATGGGGCGTGATCGCCACCGACAAGTGGGCACGGCGGCGCCGATTTGAGATCGAAAAGTCACGTCTCGATTCCATCGACCTGAGAACTCAGATCCCAACCAACGCGTCGGTGACCTCGTTGACGTCCTCGGCGGCTGGATTGTTGCCACGCATGGTGCAATTCGCCAGCAGTATGCTTCCCCAATCGTGCTCGCCCGCCATGGCCGTGATGTGGCGTCAGGCCGTTTGCGTCCAACGCTACCGCGTGAATGTGGTCGCCAGTTTCGCCATCCCGATGGTCTTGTCGCTGTCACCCCTGGCAACGGATTTGGGTAACAAACAATGGCTGTTTGTGATCGGGGGTATCGCCCTCAGTTCACTGCTGTTGGCACCGCCGGCGCTGCAAATCGATTTCCGTCGCGATCTGCGTCGAATGCTGTTGCTCCGCGGAATGCCTGTTTCCACAACCAGCCTGGCAATCGGCATGCTGTCTCTCCCTGTGGCCCTGACCACACTGTTTCAGTGGACCACCTTAACGATTGCGGCCGCCATGGTACGCCCTGAAGCGGTCACCCTAACCTGGTTGTTCCTCAGTTTCCCGGCGCTCTCAATCGTCACCTTCGCACTGGAAAACGCTCTCTTTCTGACGTTCCCGCATCACATCGGCGCTCAGGGAATCTTCATGGTCATCCGTGCGAAGGGCATGTTCCTATGGAAGGGATCGCTCCTCATGGTTTGTCCCCTGCTCGTTGTTCTTTACAAGGGGCTTTCCCAGGCCATGCTGCCGAACGCCATTCAAGATGCCGCGATGGTTCTTGGAACGGTCGCAACAGCCTGGATATTGGCCATCATGAGCGTCGCTTGGCTCATCCGCTGTTGGGCTCGATTCGACCCGCTTCGTGACACACCGGCACCCACCTGACTTCCAGTCGGTCTGCAGGCACAACCCCACCCACCAGGATCAGCTTAGCTTGCCTTCCCAGCAGACTCTTTCGCGTGGTCCGGATTGTTGTCTAGCCAGCGTTTCATCGCGGGACCCACGCTGCTCATCGGGACCCACTTGTTCCGAGTCTTTTTGCTCTGCACCAGCGTGTCCGGCGAAATCTTCCCGCGGTCAATCTGAGCCAGAAAATCCTGCTCGGTAATCGGACCGATACGCTTGGCGCGGTGAAACCAACCGCTGCGCATGTAAAACCAATCTGCACTCATCGACTTCGCCCTCCCGGGCTTGAGCTCGCACGGTGGAATCTCTCCCACCGCCCCGCGTGATTCCGTCGGATCGATCGGAGATGGCGTCGCTCACTTGTTGTTCAAGAAGTAGGAATCAAAGACGAGCATACAAGGATCAGCGATAACACTGAAAGATGAATCATTACCGGAGAATAACGGGAGAACGCCCGCCAAGGCAAGCAAAATTGATCTTCATTTTGCTCCCCTAACTGAGCTAAAGAGCAACTGCTCGAACTCGCATCCACGCCGGCACCTGCCCGGGTTGCTATCGTCTCAAACTGGCTCGCTCAATTGCCCCACCCAAAGGAAGCTAAAGAACCACCCCCTCGCAGGGCAGTTCTGAAGAAGCGCGCGCCTCGTGGGCCGAACCGAGAGTCATTGCGTCGTGCCGCGATCCTGGTACGTGTGCTTCCAAGCGAAACGTCCCAGCAACTCCTTCAAAGCCTGGATCATCGGTCGCGAACTTTGGTGGAACAGGCAGCCAGCGAATTGAGTGACGTGGATCCGTTGGAGCGGAAGCGAGCCCTCGAGTCGTTTTCAGGTCTGGTGCAGCAAAGCCTGCAAGCGATCGAATCTCCTGCGACGTTCCAAGATTCATCGAATTCCAACGTTTCGCGAAGCGCGGAGAGCGTTCCGGTTTCGCCCCTGGCGGCGCTCGATCAATTGCCCGACGACGAGCTCGCACGGATGCTCGCCCAAGAGCACCCGCAGACAACAGCCGTCGTGATGGCCTCGATCGCGCCGCAACGCGCCGCAAAACTGTTGCCACTCTTTGCAGCACCCATGCGACACGATGTGCTGCAGCGCATCAGCAAGTTGGACACACTGCCCGAGGGGATGGTGGAGGAGATCGCCGGTGCCTTCCAGATACGGATCGAGCGATTGCAGGCGGCGAGGTTGCCCAACCAACCGTTCGCTGCGTCTCCGTCTAACCCCCAAAGCCCACGCGGCACGGGTGATCGTGTCGTCTCTCAGATCCTGGCGCTCCTGGGCGATTCCAACGAACCCCGTTCCGCAAATCCGATCGAACATGTACCTGCGGAGGCCGCCGCCTCATCGCCGTCACTCCGGGCCATTCTCTCTGAAATGTCGACCGGCGACGGTTCAGGACCCTCCATGACAAACCGTGGGTCGACACCGCGGCCCGAGACCCCCACGAGCCCCGAGACCCCCACGAGCCGGCCAGCACTCACGGATGCAAGCCAAGAACGCAACCGTCTCTCGCGTATCGCAGAAGTCGACGCGGATACGAGTTCATCGCCTTCATCGCCGCGCGCGACAACAGACCAAGCAAGCGTGTCAGCGGTGTCCACAAACGCGTCCCTTTGGTCGACCGATCAGATTCATCAGTACCTCACCACGCGTCCCGCGATGGTGCTCTGTCGTGCCTTGGCAAGGGTCCCAACGCAGACGGCGATGCTGGCACTCTGTGGGTTACCAACGAAGACGGTCGATGCGGCCATCGCTTGCCTGCCTCGTTCCCAGGCCAATGCGGTGCGCAGGCAGCTCGCGGGCCTCGGATCCATTCAGCTTCGAGAAATTGACGATGCGAAACAGACCATTGCATCTGCGATCGCAAACTCGTCGAAGCCCAACCAGCACGATTTGCCAACGACCGGAAAGAAGCAAGCGGCGTAGTCTCCATGGCATCCATCCTCAAGTGGCGTGATCGAAAGCAGAGCACGCGCCAAGATGAACCGCATGGCTCCACTGCCAGCCCCACGACACCCAGTGTGTCCGAGAGTGCCCGTGCATCCGAGAGTGCCCGTGCATCCGAGAATGCCCGTGCATCCGAGAATGCTGGCGTACCGGAAAGGGCGGGGCTATCTCAGAGGGTTCGCGGAGGTGTCACGGGGCTGACTGCCTTGAACTTGGACGATCTCGCCGATGCGGGGAAACAACAGCTCCGTCGCTACCAGCAACACGCTGACAAGATCATCGTCGATGCAAACACGGACGCGGCGAGCATTCGCCAGAAAGCTTATGACGACGGGTTTGCGACCGGTCAAAAAGAGGGCAATACGGATAGCGAAGAGAAAATTCGAACCCTCGCAGAAGCGAAAGCGCGTGACCAGGTGGCAGCGCTCACGCAAGCCGCGAAGACGATGCAATCAACCTACGACACATGGATGCAGGAGTATCGCGAATGCTTGGTCGCGACGGCGGTTCATATCAATCGACGGCTCATCGATCGCTATCTGGTAGATGGATTCCCATCGCCGGGCGATGAGCAAGGTACCCACGAAGGAGCATCGCATCCGCGATCCCAAGGTATCCTCAGCCAGTTGATCATCAAGATCGCCGAAGAAGCGCTCCACAGCACGCGGTCCGCTCAACGGCTCACGCTTGCAGTTCATCCCTACACGCTCGCGGAACTCGGCGATGCCTTGGACACGCTGTTGAGAGACCCGTCTCTCCCTGACCAAGCGACTGTGGTCCCAGATGAATCGCTTCGGGTTGGTGATGTGGTGGTACGACAAGATGGCGGCGAGATCCATGCGGGACTTCGTGAGCAGCTTGAACGCCTGGCGGAGGAACTGGCATGAGCAAAACCGCCTTTGCCGTGCGACCGCCGGAGTTACCCAAGATCGACACCCTGCATGGGATTCTGGACACCGCCGTCACGCTAGGCATCTGGGGCCGCGTGAGATCTGTCTCAGGCGACAACATCACCGTTCAGGGCATGACCGCGCCGATCGGATCCATCTGCCAGTTGCTTCCTCCTAACGCGGAGCCGGTACTCGCGCGTGTCATCGGATTCCATGAAACGTACCCCATCCTGGCACCCCTGGAATCGGTCCCGCGACTCGCCGCCGGAGACCCCGTGCGCCTGCGGAGCGAGCATCTTCAGTTACGCGTCAGTGACTCGCTCTGCGGCCGCGTCATTGATGCCTTGGGACGCCCCATCGACGGTCGCCCCATGCCCACGGACGTGCTTCCCATGCGGAAACAAGATAATGCACCGGAGTCCATGCAGCGACCGCCGATCGACACCTCACTGCAAACGGGCGTGCGCGCGGTCGATGGCCTCTTGACCTGCGGCATTGGTCAGCGGATGGGCATCTTCGCCGGATCGGGCGTTGGGAAAAGTACCTTGCTCGGCATGCTGACACGCGGCACCAACGCGGACCGCATCGTGATTGCCATGGTGGGGGAGCGCGGGCGCGAAGTGCAAGAGTTTCTGCAACGTGCGCTGGGAGAGTTGGGGCTCAAACGCAGCGTGGTGGTCGTTGCGACCAGTGATCGACCCGCCGCGCAACGGCTCACGGCGGCCTGGACCGCGACCAGTATCGCCGAGTCGTTCCGCGATCAAGGCCACGATGTCTTGCTCTTGGTCGATAGCGTCACGCGATTCGCAATGGCACAGCGCGAAGTGGGCTTGGCGAGCGGGGAACCCCCGACAACGCGCGGTTACCCACCCAGCGTGTTCAATGAACTGCCACGATTAGTGGAGCGTGCCGGCCGTACCGATCGCGGCTCCATCACTGCTTTCTACACCGTGTTGGTCGAAGGCGACGACAACAACGAACCCATCGCGGACGCGCTGCGTGGCCTCTTGGACGGACATGTGGTGCTTTCAAGGAAACTGGCCGTGTCGGGTCACTACCCGCCCATCGATGTGACGCAGAGTCTCAGTCGTTTGCAACCGCACTTGGTCGCGCCGGACGTCGCGACGGCTGCCGTCACGATGCGCGAAACCATCGCGACGTACGAGCGCAACGAAGATCTGATCTCGATCGGTGCGTATCGTCCCGGAAGCGATGTTCGCGTTGACACGGCGATCGCGCTGCGCGAACCCATCAACGAGTTCTTAAGACAGCATGCGGGCGAAGTCGTTCCCGCGAGCGCTGCCATCGAACGCTTGAAGCAGATCGGTGCGGCAGCGCTCGCCGCGCGATCTCAACCACAGGCCGGCCAAGTTCCCAACCAACCGCCACCATCCACGGATGCAACGGCGACGCCCAACGCCGCGAGCATCCCTACTGAGGCGAAGGCCGGGTCCATCGCATGAGCCGCCGCTTCCAGTTTCGATTTGAAAGCCTCCTGCGACGCTACGAACAGCAGCGAGACGCCGCGGGCGGTGAGCTCGCGAAAGCGAACGAGGCGATCGTCAAGATTGAATCGCAGATCAACACGCTCATGGCGCAACGAGACGCCGCTCGGAAAGAGGCCAGCCGAGTCACCGCGGCATCGCATGTCAAGGTGGATGCCATGTTGCAACGAGGTCGCTATGACGTCCAGCTTCAAGCCGAGATCGCGCAGCTTCAACAAACTCTCGCCCAGCTCCATGTGGAACGAGATCGACGTCAAGACACGCTGTTGCAGCAACAGCAAGAAGTCAAACGCATGGAGCAACTCCGCGAACGCCAACGTGAAGAACACGTTCTCGACGTCAAACGTCGAGAACAAAAGGAACTGGATGATATCGTCAGCATGCGACAGATCATGGCGCTTCGTTCGCATCGAAGCCATGACGCCATCATCAAACGAACGGAGTCCTAAACGATGCGCTTCCTAGTACGCCTGGGTGGGATTGTCGGTTTTGCTACCTGCCTGACCCTGATGATTCTGATGGGCTACTTCGCGTTCCAAGGAACGCTCAATCTGGCCACCGGCACGAAGATCATCGCCTTGCTCAACGGCATTGACATCTCGGGAAATCGTCTCGAACAGGTTCTTCGTGAAAACGACGACCGTGAACAGCCGGACTTTGACGAGATCCTTCAATCACGACGTCGCGAGAGTCTTGATATCGAGATGCGACTGCGGAGCCAGCGCGAGTTTCATGATGAATTGATCACCATGCTTGCGGATCTCAAAGATCAGCGGGAACGGTTTGACACGCGTCGAGAGGCCTTTGACAAACGTCTCAAGGAGGTTCGCGAGGGCGCGCAAGAGGAGGGTTTGAAGGAAGTTCAGATGACGCTTCAGGCAATTGAAGCCGATCAGGCAAAAGAGCAGCTCTTGCGCATGTTTGACGAAAAGAAGGATGATGTCGTCAAGATCATTCAAGCGATGCCGATGGATCGCCGAAGTGAGATCCTGGCGGAGTTTACGACGCCAGACGAGGCAGACAAACTGTACGAGATCTTGCGACTGATCGGCGAGGGAATGCCAACGACGGGGTTGATCGACGGAGCACTTCAAGCCCCGTAGCCAACCGCGGCCCTTTGGATTTCGCGTGCCCATGAGAACGTGATCGCTGGCTGGGGGGCCCGTGATGACCACAACGTCAAACGTGCGCAGCGACGGACCGACGCCATCTGAAGCGACGACGGCGCTGAATCATCGATCCGCCAAGGGACCCGCTCATTCTGGGGCCGGTCTGCGACTTGATCTGTCCAACACTGAATTGGCGGATCCCTTCGCAGAGATCTTTGCGGCCATCGCCGCAGGACCTTCGATCCCGCCGGAAACGACGGTTCCTGAATACGCCTCATCAACGCCTGAAGACGAACGTGAGTTTGATCCTGGACCGGATCCAGAGTCGACGGACGACGATCAGGCGACAACCCAACCCGAGCTGATTCGCACCGTCGCGGTCGAGTCGACGCCACTCGCCCTGGTTGATGACGCGGTAACCGATAGCGCCCCTGAGCCCGTCGAAGCGCCTCAAGTGAAAGTGCGTTCCTCGGACGCCGAAACGCCCGTCGAAATCGAGAGCGGGACCGATGTGGAAGTCAACGCCAACACGACGACGATTGAGTCGGTCGACGATGAGGCGGACACCCCACTTCTGGCACCATCGACCGAGGCGGACACCGCAGCGCAGCCCGTCACGACGTCAGTGGCCTCCTCCAAAGGGGAGACTCCCAAATCACGCCGCACCAGCGACGAGAACCCCGTTCCCGTTGAATTCGAGCAGCCGCGTGCCAACGAACTTCTCAAACAGACGCATTCCGAAAACCCGGACGCTAAGAGAACGGTCGCAGAACGGGCCCCATCAGATGCACAGACGACGCCGACGGCCCAAAAAGTCCACACGGAATCTCGTGTCGAGCAGCGACGCTACACGCGGGGGAATGATCTGACCGGCCCGAACCCCAACGAACCTCCAGCCCGTCGTCCCGAAGCTCCTGCTCATAGCCAAGGGGGGACTCGTAGGTCGTCGACACCGCATCCGGTCCAACCGGAAATCTCCGAGCTGCTGTCCAATCCGACCTCACGCAGCTCCGCCACGGTCACACTGGCATCACTCGCCAGCGCGAGCCCCGCAAACGGGGCCGCACGGTTGTCTTCGGTGTCCGCCGGTGCAACGAGCAGTTTGCATGCAGGCCGACCCGCCGGGCAAGTCTCTGGAGCGGGCGTTGCCGCTGAGAATCCCGTTTCCACGACATCCGCGATTGCCGACAAACCATCTCGCGGAAGCGTTGATCGGTCATCCAAGTCCCTGGCGTTGATGGACCGAGTGAAGCTGGTTAATCGCGTCAGTCGCGCCTTTCAATCGATCGGTCAATCTGGAGGCGAGATCAGGCTGCGTCTTGCCCCCGCGCAATTGGGATCCGTAAGGTTGGACCTCCGCGTCGAAGACCGCAACCTGACCGGCAGAATGGTGGCGGAATCCGAGACCGCTGCAAACGCTTTGCGTGAACACATCCCCGAACTGCGTCAGAGTCTGGAACGTCAGGGAATCCGCTTGGATTCCATTGAAATTCAAACCGAAGCGGAAGCGGAACGCCAAGCGAGATACCAACCAGGTTCGGACGGAGGGTCACGCCAGCGGGATAGCCAGCATCCGAATTCGCAATCTCGCGAACGTGGCCATCAAAGCCCGACAGCCGATCCGGTTCCCACCAAAGGCCCAACCACGGAAGCCACGGCCAACGCGTCGGTCTCCTCCATGCATGCCGGTGTTGAGCTAGACCTCAGGTTCTGACTCTTCGCTCTCAATCGAATCGAGCACCTGCTTGATGATGGCCATCATGACGGGTTCATTGGCGTCAAACTCGCGGCTCTCAGCCTGCGCTTGAAACAGCAGTCGCCCGGCAAGCGGTGTTGTCTGCCGAGCAGCCATGGGCGGTTCCATCAACACGGCGCGGCTAACCACAAGAAGATCCAAATAATAGAATCGAAAATCCCAGGCTCGATCGTCATCGGACAGCAAGGAAAGATCGATTGACTCTTGCTCCACGTCGTCATAGTTTTCACGCAATGACTGGCTGATCTCTTCGATGACAATGTCATCGGTCCGTGTCACGGGGACCATCTCGAGCGAAACAAAGCCACCGCCCGGCATCTCAAGAGTCACCCCCGTGTCGCCCTCGTCCTCTTCACGAGGTAGCTGAGTCCAGTTTTCGGGGTAGAGAAAACGGATTCCAAAGCCCTCAAACGTGGCCGGCATGGCAAATCAGCCTCAGTTGGAAGAAGGGTTCCGCAGCGCCGCCCGCAGTGCGTCAGGCACGTCCACTTTGGTCAGCGTGCCACCGTCGGTCAGGTGACAACAGACGACGGTCAACCGTCCCAACGCGATCATCCGCGTGTCGCATCGTATGTCGAAACGGTAACTGATGCTGCTGCGACCGATCCGTTCTACCGAAACATCAATGGTCAACGCGTCTTCGAAACGAGCCGGGCCCATGTAATCACAAGCGGCCGCGACACGCGGGAACGTGACACGCGGATCCGCGTCCGGCGGCGGCATCACGGTCATTCCGATCGACCGCAAGAATTCATGCTCGGCTGCTTCCATCATCGGGAAGAAAGCCGAAAAGTGAACGATCCCAGCCGCGTCGGTGTCGCGAAACTCGACACGACGCTCAGCCCGATAAACGACGAAGGGTGCGGCCTCACTCACCCACGTATGGCAACAGCGCCATGAAGCGAGCCCTTTTCACGGCGGCGGTGATCGCATGCTGGCTAACCGCGGTACAGCCGCTCTTGCGACGGCCCATGATGCGACCCTGACGGTTCACCATCTTGGACAGCAGCTCCACATCCTTGTAATCCACGTACATCGGCCGTGGGCGCTGGCCCTCGACGTAGAGAGGGTCTTTCTTGCGGGTACGGCTCCGGACACGAGAACGTTTCCGAGCACGACTCCGGGAACTCATGGGGCGAGGGGGCATCGATGGAACTCATTTCTGAGGGGCGAATGGTCTGAAACGGCCGGCGTTCAAATTGCCGGCTCGCCTGCGAAGACCGCCCGGTAGGACGGCCAGCCCGATCACTCGGGCCCCGTATGATGCCAGAGACACCTGTGTTCGGCAAGGCTTCTTACCGACAACTGGCACGCAGCAGTGAACCTCGCGGTTCGCAATCCGGATGGCGTCGGACGTGGTCGTCGGGGCGGTCTCGTGCCGCCCGGCTCAGTTCAAACGGCGACCCGACCACTTTCTGCTGTTGTCCGCTGCCCGTACCCAACGTCGGGGAATGCGATTGTCCTAAGCTGAGGCTTGATGCTCGAACAACGCTAGGCAAAACAGCTCGCGACGCTCGCTTGTCCTCGGTGAAAGTGCCGGCCAAAAGACGCTGCGTGGGCTTTCATCGATTCCGGTCGCCCCACGCAGACGCTTTTGCCAAAGTACTTTTGCCAGTTCCAAACAAGATCACGCCACATCGTCGCATCGATGCCGATTTCCGATAACGTTCTGGCCAACCGCTTCGGAACCGTGCTCGACATCGCGTCCACGGACTGCTTGGCTGTCCAACGCAACAGTTCCCAGTAGTCTTGCCAGCGGATGTTTAGGAAGCCTTTGTCACTGCTGCGGACGCCCTCGGTATGGGGCTGTGCGTCCGCCGATAAACGGTTCGATTGCATTGTCAGCGGGCTGAGCCATTCATCGCGTTTGATGCGTCGTCCCGTGGGACTCCGGCGTTCTGCCTTGCGTTGTTTGCGAAGGTCCTCGACGGGAGTGTTGCGAATCCGCTTCGCGGACTCTTCACGCGTCACGGGTTTGAGATCAAACGCCGCGGAGGGCAACTCTTCACCACGACGAGCCTTCGCACGGTCGTAGGCACTCGTGTGAGGACACTCCTCGGGGCTACCGGCGATCGCGGCACGAACCGGATTGAGGTCCACGTACATGCTGCAAGCCAGCAAGCCTGCTTCATCCACAATCCGCTGTGCCTTGAACCGTCCCTCCCAAAACCGGCCCGTACACTCGTCTTGCTTGTTGGCCATCCTGGCAATGGGTTCCGCGAGCGCTCGCATGAACCAGGAGATATCAGATAAACGCCGACGGATTTCGGCCAGCCTCTCCTTGTCTTGAACCAGCCTCTTCACGTCGTTTTCGGTGGGTTCGGCCAGGTGTTCTTCCAACCTGCGTCCCGGAAACACGCGCAGCCACCGAATCGCGGCTTCTTCGTCCGTCCATTGCGCACACACATCGGGACGATTGCGCAGGATCTGATGCAGGTGATTGCTCATCACCGCGTAGGCAAGCACATCGACGGCAAAGACCGAGGCCAGCGCCTCCATTCGTCGCCGGATCCATTCTTTTCGAAAGGAGTAGTCCTTCCCCGTTTCGCGGTCCACG
>JBCCYK010000099.1:0-21309 GCA_039189905.1 Planctomycetota bacterium | reverse complement strand
GTCGACTCGCACCAGTGTTTCTGGCTGCAACTCTTGAGGTAGAACGTGCTCGTTTTGAAGGGGGTGTTATTTGCAGCGATTTGGAGCCGAACGTAGAGCGTGATTTCCCTTAGAGCCTTAGGGGCAGCACACACCCACCTCAATCGCTAACGACTGCTTGACTGGGAACCCTGGCAAATGTCGGAGCACCGGTTACACCCGATCGGAAGGACGGCTGCGGGCCTCCTTCGCCATCGCTGCGGTGACGCACCGGAAGATAGCGATCGCTAGCGAATCTTCGGGCGTTTTCCCATCAGGTACCAAACCGCCTTTCTCCCGGGAAGGAAGAGATAGCTGCCACCGCGGACCGAAACAAAGTCCTTGATCCCTGACAAGAGAATGGGACCATTCGGGGTCGGAATGGTGAGACGTCCGGATTCTCCACCGTGACCGAGGATGGGATCGGACTCGCTCTCCAAACCGTGGAAGAGGGGTGACATGATCCAGGTCTGCTGAACGAACTCAAACTGCCTTTCGATGTCTGCATTCAAGCACATAAAGAGTAAGCCTCGCTTTGCCGCTTCGTCGCCCGAATCGCAACTCTCCATGTAGTTTCGACCCATCCGCAAGATACGGTGTCGATTCGTGATTCCCAGCTGCTCGTCCGACCCAGGATCGAAACTCTCGCGTGGGTTTGCGCGGCGGATGTGGGATCCGAATGGACAGCCGTAGCCCATCGGATCATCAGCTCCGTGCCTGAATGAGTTGTCAGGTGTAGGCTTCTGGCAGCGTTTGTCCCTGTCCGCGGTCTGGTCGTCCCATCCTGTGCCTGGTTGTTCGGGTGACTGAGTTAGCGATGTGCCGTCTTTCCATCGTCCGACCATCTTTGCGGCGAGCCACTGCTGGAGCTTTCCCGTGTCATACTTCAAGGCGTCGGGAACCGCGGGATGACCGCGCAGTTGATCGGCGGCCGCTGACAGGTACTTCTCAAACTTCGCGACGTCTTGTTGCAACTGACGAATCACCAGATAGCTGCCGTTGCGTCCCAGATCACGTGGCGCGTTGCCGCCGATGTGAGAAAAATTCGGGAGCTCCTCGTCTGACGATTTTGCCGAAGCGACCGGCAAGATGTTTCCCGGATCGGAAGTGCTACTGACCGTTGGCGAAATCGGCAAAAAGCCGCGATTGTCACGGTATCCCAGAATGAACTCACCGGGTTCGACGCGATGGATCGGATCACTTTGCGAGCCACAACGCCTGGTTCCGCGGATGAGTGGCTGGGAAATGCCGTCAACAAATCCAAACGCTTCGTGCGTTTGTCTGCGGTGGTTCATTTCTTCCAGACAGATGGAGTGAACGACCTCCGCACCGTACTTCGCGCACACCTTTTTGATTTGACCGACTGCGCGACTCAGTGCGGGTGCCGTGGTTGCATAGACCAAAAGTGCCACATCCGCGGGGTTCTTGCCATGTCCCCATCGCCAACGGCTTGGCGCGTCATCGCCGGTGTCGCCCAGCAGTCTCGCGCGGTGCTCCTTTGCCATCCCTTCCTGGAACGCGATGGGAAACTCGCCCATGAAACGTGGATCCAGGCCAAACTTGAGCAGCCCTGACGCTGAAAACGAGGCGATCAGGGCGTTTTCCGAGGGACAACGCTCTCCGAAAGAAATCAGCGGCTCGACCTGCGATAGCCAGGCACGGGCACGCGGCACATCCTTGCCTGGGAGGCTTGCCAGGATGCATGTCCCGTGCCCCAAACGCGACATGCCGCCAAACAGGATCGATTGCACGTCCTGCTTCTCGATCACACGGCTGCTGCGAGGCCGTGACCCAAAACATGCCAGCCATGCCGAGGCTTCGTCCTCCGTCGATGCCGATGCGAGCCCCTGACGTATCGCTGCGTTGAGACGGATGCGACGTGTGGTGAGACCTGGATAGGCAGAATACCAAAACGGGGTTGCCCATTGATAACGCCGCGCCCAACGCTTGAAACGATCCCCGTCGGTCGCGCCACCGCCGAAGAGATTCCTCGTTTTCGGAAACCCAATGGTATTGCTCCAGACGCCAGTCAGTCCGGCGTGGGCCTTGGTGACAAAGTCCTCCAGGTAGCTCTCCCAACTCCCGCCGTAGTTGGAAAAAAAGAGCAGCTTGTTGGTCCCAGGGAGAAGGACCCACCGCGCGAAATGGATGGTTCCTAGTTCGCCCAGGAAACCGGGACGGGAACGATACGGAGCGCTGTTGTCGATATACCAAAGCACAATCCGAAGGGTCAGGTTGCGAATCAAACCTGGCTTCATCACGGTGGCCCCTCCCAGGTGATTTTGGGGGGTCTGGTTTTCCAGACGCGTTATCTTGGCTGACAACTCCGGATCAAGCGGTGAGTCATCAGGAACATCTTCGTCTTCCTTCTGGCGCAACTTCCGATAGAGCCATCCGACAAGGATCGCAAAAGCGACCAGCGCCGCCGAGAAGACGACCATTCCCGTAACGAGGCCCGCCAGGATCCCGGTCGTTCTGCCAGCGAGAACGCCAAGGACGGTTGCGATCAGGAACGAAACAAGAAACCAGGGCCAGCCGAAGGTGAAGAGTCCTTTTATCAACAATTTGGCAATGGGGACCTTGCGATGAAGCAGCGGTTCCAGAATGGGCGTTGCTTCGGCTTTCAGCAGGGACTTGAGACTGGCATCCTGACTGATCTTGTCACGGACTGAGATCAGTATCTGAAGCGACGTGCCGGCCAGCGGGTGTGTTTCAAGATGGTCGCGAACAGCTCGGTTCAAACGAGCCTCGCTTCGGATTCGCTCCACGGACATCGATGGCGTGCCGTCAAAAGTGAGTCCAGGCGTGGCAAAGAGGCCATGACCTACCGGGATTACGTGACGTCGCAACGTGGCTTCGAGATGTTCCTGTGTCGCGTGAGCCGACTCAGCGGCCCGCAGTATCCGGCAAAGATAGGCTCCCAATTTTGTAGCCAGGACGTTCACCAGGTCGCCGTCGGAAGAGCCCTCCCTGATCAAATCGGAAGAGCCCTCCATGATCAAATAGGTGTCGTGATCTCCTTCGCCGTTGAGCACACACATGGAAATGAAGTGAACACCCGAATCATCAAGTGCCTCGCGAACCTCATCGCAAGCGGGATTGTTCAAGTGCTCTAGTTCGGACTCGACAGGCTGAATTCGCGCTTGCGGAAATGGAATCGCAATCGTCAAGAGTTCATGCACGGCGACAACCTATTCATGGACACGATAAGCGAATCAGGAAACGGGCCGGAATAGCGCACCGCCCGGACCTGCGCGATGTCGTAGTCCAGCAAATTCTTCACGAGAAGTGGAATCTGAATCGCGTTGATATCGCGTCCGACGCATTGATGGATTCCATGACCGAAGTGGAGGTAGCGATCGAGGGGACGCCGTGGATCCATCGCGGCCGGTCGTGGAAAGGCGGCCGAGTCATGCATGGCGCCCAGTGTGCTGAGTACGATCAACGTTTCCTTGTCGACAGAGGAGCCACCTACACTCACTTGACGACTGGCTTCTCGCAGCATCGCTGGACTTAGCGGACGTCGACGAAGTGCCTCCCAGCACCAGCCGTGAAGTCGGCTGCTGTCATGACGCTCCGCCTGCATGGCGTTTCTTAAGTGGCGGCAGCTTAGCAACTCGGACACAATGTTTCCGACGGCGGTGGTCGTTGTGTCAACTGCCCCCACGATCATGCCGCCCAGCATTCTGCGCGGAAGGGATGGATCGTCACCCTGCGACATCGCGATCAAGTGTCCGAGAACGTCCTCTCCGACATCGCCGGACAATCTGCGGCCTTTGATTTCTTTGTCGGCCCAGTTCTGAAACTGCCGCGCCGCTCGCTGACCTCTCGCATGAACCAAAGGATCATTCTTGGGGTTAAGAAAGGTTTGGTGAAAGAGCGCGCGTAGAACGCGGAGTAGATCTTGCTCTGTTGGGCCGACCCTACCGAAAAGGGAGGTCGCGGTACGCACGGCGACCAAACGCGCGTAGCCATTGATCACGTCGAGGCGTCCCGATTGCAGCGCAAGCTGAAGGACCCGTTTTGATTCGGTATCCACGATCGAGTGGATTGCCGAACAGTCCATGCGGTGCAATGCCCTGTAGATCCGTTCGCGCTGCATGAACATTTCGGGCTGCCGGTCCATACCCAGAATGAAGGGTCCATTGACGTCCTTGATCTTCTTTCCATTGATGGGCTCGATCCTAAAATCGCAGTCCTTCGAGAGCACCTCCGTGACATCTTTCCAGCGCGACAGGTAGAGACGTCCGCCAAATCGGAAGGTCGGCAAAAACTTCACGCGTAGCGTGGCGGCGAGGCGTAGCAGACGCGGGGGAGGTGGACGGGAAACAAACGCGTAGGCCTGGCGCGTCTTAAGAGGCGGCTGCGGTTCGGGCCGGCAGGAACGATAGATCTTTTGGACCAATTGGCCGGCGGGCCTCTGTTGATTCTGAATGACACGGTCTCGTATTTCCTCGGGGAGTTCCGAGTCATCGGGGAGTTGGGTTCCCAAGCCGCTCGGCAACATAAGGGGAGAAGCGAAGCAAGCAAAGGCGATATCGGCGAACCCCGGCGACTTGCCTCCTAAGAATGGGGATTCATCGGAAATTTGGTTTTCGACGCTGTCAAACACCGAATCCACCGCGGCAACGTCAGCATTAGTTTGAAAACGGTTGAGCTCCAGGGCCTTTCTTAAAAGCTTGGTCCAGGGCGAACAAAAGATAGAAAGCAGCAGCCTCTGCCACAAAGGTGCTCGCTGGGATGCATGCTTCTTGACAATGTCTTTGTGTTGGAGGGCAATACTGTAGTGGACCCGAATGGCTTGCTTGGAGAGTTTGTCCTGAAACAGCTCCCACCAAATCTGATTGGCGGCCCTTTCTTCTTCGGTGTCGCCATAGACGCGTTCGCCAGGGTGACAGATGCGATCTATGGCGTGCAGAGATGCCACAATGCCTCGATGCGAACCATCGGGCGTGATCAGCAGCGGTGAATCTCTGCCAATTCGATTCCACCGGAACACAAAGGTCCACCGGAACACAAAGGCCCCTAAAACAGGAATCGACGGTTTTTCTCGGTACAGGATCTGCCGCTGTTCCAGCAGCCAACGCACGAGTTCATTGGAAGGGTCGCACTTCGGACCGACTAGCGTGAATCGAGCGGGTTCAAAGTGCTTGTTGTCGCTGCTCCCGAAGTGATCGCGATTGTCACCTGGAGTGTTTGGCTGAATTTGCGCCAACGTTCTTGCCCGATTTCATCTTCGAATTGCACCGCCCCAGGAGGTGCCAAACCAACCGACTTGGATCCAGCACAGACCACAGATGGGCTTGAGTTTAACTAGGACTTCCTCCTGTTGCAGCAAGGAAGTCCCCGTACGTCATCTCAAAACGCCAAAGGCATGCGTGCGGGCACACCTTTGGCGTCATTGTGAGGCACGGGAAACGCGTCGTGACGGCTTCGCTCAGGGACAGGAGATCTGGTCGCGGCAGTTGCGCCACTTCTCTCCCACCTGGGTCTTGAGACGATTGAGAATGGGGAACTCCTTCGCATCACAGAGACGTTCAATCATTCCCAGTTTGCTGTTACTGGGAACGTTGACCTGAACATCAACTTGTGGTGGCTGAGAACCATTGATGTGATTGGCGGCCAGCAAGACCAGTAGGCTGCTCACTTCCCCTTCGATTTCGGTGAGGCGCTCCCGGACAGGCAGCAGGCCTTCTTCGATCCCTTTTTCAAGGGTCGCGATATCCAGCACTTCTGCCAAGGGTACCCGAATGGATTCTCCGAGTGCGTCCTGCTGGAATGTGGTGAGTTGCACCGCTTGCCCAGCCGAGACGTTGGTGCGTCCCGCGAGCATCTCCTGTTCGGCAGCAGGAAGCCGCCTCACCTGGGCGGGCGGGCAAGCGATCGTCGGTTGCGCCTCACCGGTGATCGGCACGTGCAGGTGATTGGTGATGCCGTAGGGCGTCGCCACGTAGACCGCGACATACTTGTCGGTCCGTCCGTTCTCGCAGAGTTGGACCGTGTTGACGCAGTGGGGAATCGTCACTTGCATCAGCTCGCGGCTGATCAAACGGACATGCGGGATGCAGACCCCGCCGGCAATCACCTTGGTGTCGTGAATACTGAAGTTGTCACCGACCAGGAACAAGGTGGTTCCTTCGCCTTCGCAAGGCGGTATGGGTGCCTCGGCCAAGGTCTTTTGGAGGTCTTTCAGCCCTTGTTGTAGATTCTGACAGCTGTCCGTGTCCTTGCACTCGATACTGACGGCGGTGCATCCTTGCGAGCACCCACAAGTTCTTTGGGTGAGATTGATGCCCGGTGCCCCGTAATAGCCGATCAACTCAGGTGAAAGGTCTGTGACACCGGTATTGAACATTTCGAAGCCGCCCAGCGTGTTCTCATAAGGGACGAGAGCCCGCTCGGTTTGCAAAGGAAGTTCGCGATCGAGTTGATCGACTCGTTTGAAGAGGCGCCGCAGTTCGCCCTCACGGTAGAGGTGCTGGCAGGAAGAACACTGGGCACGCGAATTCCGCATCGCGGTGATCGCGCGGCTGAGATGCAGGCTGTCCTTCATGGTCAGAGCCGTGTTCTTGGGGTTGGTGAGCTTGAACCAATCCGTGCGAATATCAAAGTCCGCGTAGGGGACGAACGAGGGCATCAAGACCACGGCGACGCATTCGCGTTGCCCCGATTCCAAGCGGCGGTGGTTGAGGTCATAGTCGCGCGACGTGCCACAGAGGGTTTCGCGAATCGTGCCCAGTGTGCCGGGGACTTCGAGGGCCTGCACACGAGGATAGAACCGCCAGCCGAAAGTGTCCGAACTGTGGCCGAATCCAACAACGGTGCGGTTCAGTCCCACTGTCTCCACTTGCGTGTACAGATCACGAGAGAACTGGGTCAGTGAGTTGGCCCCGATTTGACCGGTCGAGAATCCGAGCGCGAGGGCGAACTGAAGTTCTCGCTTGCGTTGTGACACGTCAGCGATGTTCTGATCTTGCACGACGGGGTCAATGGCAAAGGCGTGAATCGGCCAGCGAGCATCGACGTATTCCTTGAAGACCGCGTTGGCGCTCTGGTAGCGGCCTTGGTAGATCTCCAGGCCTTTGTTTGGGGTTTCCACCGTTTCCGGCAAGAAAAACCATTCGTCTTGGGAGGTCATCAAGGAGGGCTTGTCGACCGCCTTGGCCAGTTTCCGCACGTCCAAATTGAGCCGCTGATTGAGTAGTGCGGACTCGACCACAATCGCCCATGCCAGGGCTTCCACGCTGCTAGCGGCCAGTCCGACCGGCTCCTCGACGACGACCTGAGGGACTTCATGGACATTGGAGAATGGCGAAGTCACTTCGTAGTAGTCATTTGTTGGGGAAGGCAATTCTTGTTCTGCGAACTGCGTCTGGTGAACAGACTGTTCATGCATCCCATCGTCGTGGAGCTGGTGGAAGAAGAAGCTTCGGAGCTCGCTGACGGAAGGAGAGTTGCCGTGCCGCTGGTGGAAGTGACCTCCGCGGATTTGCGTCGCCAACCCGGAATCCGGGCTCGCGAGTTCGGCGAACAACGCGACGTGTTCGGGTTCACTGAGCAGTTGGAATGCGGCTTTGATCTCTGCGTCCAAGAAGCGTCGTGCGTCCAGCAGATTGGCCCGCTTTTCGGTGCAGGTAGAGGCGTTGTTGCCCCCCGCCCAACGGACATATGTGCCAAAGTAGGCACGATCAAACGCGCGTGCGGCCCGAACAATGTTGTCGAGTCCGATGACGGACTCAACCGAAGAGGGGTTGATTGGATTCAGCGCTCGCCGTGCGCGACCCGCAGGAGCAGCCGATTGGAACTCTCCGGCTGCTTCTCCGAGTGCTTTCAACGTGAGCTTGGCAGCATTTCGAATGTTGGCCCATTCAGGAACGCGTTGGAAAACGGAAAGTTCTGCTGCCAGGGCTTTGGCATCCCCAACCTCCAAACCAGCAATCAACTTCTCAAGCGACTTAATCAAGTTTTGAAACGCCTGGATGTTCGGCACGACCACCGGATTCGGCTGGTTCGTGGTTGGCCCGCCTGACGGAATCAGGTTCAACTGTGCCGCGCCGCCACCGCTGGGGGAAGCACTGTTTCCCTTGACGCTCTGGTAGCTCTGAATGGTTTTCTGCTTCAACTTCTCGTTGGCCACGTTCGCCGAACGTGGGAGAGGCGTCCCGCCGATCGGCGACGACTTGCTCAACTGCTTGATCGCGTCGTTGCGTGCTTCATTGAGGGCAACCAGCAGGGCGTCAACGGCAAGCTCATTATCCAGAAAGTCCTGAATGATCTGTTCGAGGGACTTCAGAGCGTCTGCTGGTGAAATGGCGCCGGCTTTGACATCTTCGGCCACACGGTTGACCTTCAGAGCCGTTTGTTCGAACTCAGATGCACTGTCCCTAAAGTCAAAATACTCCAGCCGTTCCGTCGTACGGACCAGCGGCAGCCCCAAAAAGTCCACGACGTCGTTGATGACGAGATTTTGAAATGTCGTCGGCATCAAGTCATCGCTAATCACCGGTTCCGCGGTGATCGTGATCTCAGCGCCGAAGCCCTGGCGAGTGAGTTGGCCGGGCAGAATCGAAACGGGGATGCGGACGAGATTGAGTGAGTATCCGGGTGAGTCACTGGTGTCGTCGCCTTCATTAACGCGGCGAAGTTCGTGCAGGTGCTTGAGGTAGCGGGACCGTTGGTCCAATGCGAGTACAGGTTCCAGACGAAGTTTCCCGCTGTACTCGCCGTCGTCTCCTGGTTCAAACGCAAATAGTTTGTAGTCCTCCGGAGTAATGCCCTTGTCATCCGGGTTCTGAAGAAGGGCTCTCACATCCCCGATCGCAACAGCTGGGCCTGGCTCGTCACTGCCGGATTGTGTTCCCGTGGTGATCGGGCCTACTCCACTGGCGGCCGCCGAGAGTGCGACCGCCTGGGCAAGAAACGCGTTGTCTTGTTGGCTAATCGCCGCGTTGATGGTCTGAGTGTACCTACCCAACTGCTGGAACATCATCCGCTCGTACTCGTCGCGGTGCTTGGTGAGACGGGCCTCGCCCCAGATGTCTGGCTGCTTGGCGACGATGGAGCCGTAGGTGTCGATGTGGTGTTCGAGCCAATCGATGTTTTCCGCCAGGGCTTCCATCGCACAGTCGCGGCCCGTGCGGGGTTCCGTCCCCTTGTACTTGGACTCGGCAAAGAGACGTTTGAGCCGCTCAAGCGTCTCACCTCCCATGGCTTGAGGAGGGATGACCGACTGTAAAACGACCAAAATGGCCACGAGAAAACGGAGAAGACGAAAGGTTGCCCGCATGGTTCCTTCCCTGGAAAGCTTGCGATTCGAATGAGATGCGACGGATTTGACGGGATGTCGTCATCGAACGGTTGCACGGAAAACCCGGGCCGCGACCGTCCCGCCGACGGGGTATCGGCAGTCTCTCAGGGGAGTCCTACCTCTTTCGGACGAAAATTCACGGTTGAATGACCGTCACAACCCCATTCTGATAAGAGAATCGGGTTGTGAGGATGAAACGACCGGAGCCCTGCCCAGAAAGCGAACTTAATCCAGCAGGAGCGTGCTAAGCATGGTCACCGCCACGGCCTTCTCGGACAGTTTGTCACGAAGTCTTGCCGTCAGGTTTTCATTGAGTTCGCCGGTGGATCGCAATGACAAACTGGTGTTGGCAAGCGCCTTGATGTCCACCTTCACACCTGCGATCAGGGCCTGGAGACTGCTGATCTGAGCATTGAGATTTTGTATCTGCGTCAAATTGTGTACGGCGGACCGGACGCTGACGGGGCCGAAGTCGGGAATTCCAAATTCCGTTTGCGAAAGTTGGGTCACATGGTTCGCGAGCGTGGCATCAGAAATGTCGAGCAAGTCTGCTGTCACTGTGCTTTTTTCATCTTCCCAAAACGTATACTCCACTTGGATGACGTCGGGTGCCAACGATCGGCTCTTAGAATCTTCGGAGAAGGTGAGTGTGAGTTCCTTTCCGCTGGGTTTTGTCACCTTGTAGGTGACTTTCTTGGAGGTCTTGATTTTCAAGCGGCTGCCGTTTCGAGCGCTGAGGGTACGCCAAACATTGGCGGTCGATGTGCCTTGAATCTTGACAATGGACGCGAGCACCGCGGGTCCCCAGGACAGGATCGATTCTTTCCCCGGTGGGAGGGCTTTCTCAACCTTGCTGCGGAATACCGGACACGAGTCACGGTACGCGGTTAACGCACCCGTCGGGATGGTTTGGTCGCCTGAGTTTCCCAGGGTGCCGAAGCGCCGGGCCGATCCTTGTGCGACAAAAAGGTGGTCGGCGCTCGCAACCCCAAAGGCAACAGCGTAATTCCACAGCGTCCCAACGGGAACTTCCTTGGAACCTTTTGCTGCTAGATCGATAGAAAATTCAAGCGGCGTGGTCGGATGCCGGACCAGAGTTTTCGCCTTGGCCCAGTTCGCGTCGGAACCGGAGGCATCCTTCACCGTGATCGAGGTGCTGAGCGTGGCGGCTTCCTCGGCTCCAAGGGTCAGTCGATGATGAAACGCGGCCACGTCGCTCAACGTGATAGGCCGCGAGTAGGCCAGGGTCACGTCGGCTGCTCGGTCCGCCTTGACGGTGGCCTCGATCACTTTGTTCACGCCCTCGGTCTTGTCAGCGGTGCTAAGACTCGCGGTGGCACGGAGAGTCGACAGAATGATCTCGGACTCGGCTACCGGGACGGTAATCGTCAGCTTGGTTTCCTCACCCGCATCCAACTTGGCTTGCAGTTGAAAGGAGGCGACGGCGGGTTCATACACCACTTGCTTGACCTGAAAGTCGTCCGCGTTGGAAGACCCCAGGTCGCCGGAAAGCCATAAGAAAGGCGAAAGTGCGATGACCAGCCTTGAAACACACCACGATTTCCCATTCCGAATCTTTCGCATCACACGTTCTCCCCTGCCCGATTCTGAGTCATGATTGGATGCGAGACGGTGGTTCTCACCAGTGGTCATGCCCCCTGCATGTCCTACGGCCTCGCCCTGGCGAACCGCCGCAGCCTAGTTTGTCGGGAGCAAGCGTCAAGATAGTTGTCAGCAGAGCTTAGAAGGAAGGCTTTGATGAAAATCGATCGACGGCGAGAATAGAAGGGATTTCTTTTGGAAGGCCCCTGGAGGCAAAACGGCTTATTGATTGGATTGGTGCTCCGCTCGGCCCTGGCCTGGATCTGGCCGAACAAAGGGGTCGGCAGGGATCGCTTTCGGTTGCCCGTGACGGGCTTTGGATCCGGGTTGCGGTCACCATGTTCTCGCTGGGACCGGTGATGTCCGGGGGTGCAGTCGGCTCAGTACCGCTCGCAGCGACGGTTATGCAGATTGCGATTGGAGAGAAAGCGACATCCGACCCCGAATGGGAGTTTGGGCGAACAAACACGTCCAAAGACCACGGACGCGAGGAAGAGCGATTCTACGCTGTGGCAGCCATTCCAGAATCGATGAAAGACCTCACTACGGCCTAGCCCGGCGCAAAGGCAATAGGGCAAACGATCACGGAAAGTGAGTGCGAGGGAGAGTGCATCGAGGGCGATCCACATACCTCGACTTTTTACTATCGCTCATTCGAACAGACTAAATGGTTGCCGAGTCTTGCAATTCGGCGAACTCCGAAAAAGGGCGAATGCGAAACTCGGGTGCCTGCAAGTCTGATACCCTAGGACGGAGCTTAGGCAGCATGGCAGCGATCGGAAAATTGGAAACTCAATCACATGCCAATACTGAAAGAGTACGACACACCAGCGTCTGTCCGTGATCTACCTGAAGGGTCAGAGTTCTATCAGGTCTGGAGTGAATTCGTTTCAAGGCAAATAGACGAGTCAACACCTGGCCCGGTCACTGGTGGTGAGTTTTACAACGCGACAAAGGTGGATGTGAATGAGATCGGTAGTCGGATGCTGACTTGGATGGCGTTGCCACGACAGGAGCTGATCCCTCGACGTGATGACCGAGACGACGTTTTTCGGGTCAGCGAAGATCGTGATCTTCAGAATGAGTATTGCGAGTGGGTGACGACCCGAAACGAAGAAGGCAAGATAACGAGGGTCGTTTTCGTTACGGAGACGCCTGAGTACTTCGAGCAGCTATGGGAATTCAACCCCAGCGAAGTGGCAAAGCTTTATTCCAAGATCCTCAAGGTCACCGTGGAAGAAGGTGACCTGGATGACGGTAACGGATGCTACAAACGCAAGAATCGCTGGAACAATTTTGGCACCAACGAAATTGTGCATCTCATTCAGGATATCAACACGCTAGATGCGGCTTTAGGTCTCGCCCAAGGCGCGGCGTCAACTACAAGAATCAATGACAACTATGAGTTTTCCAACCCAGCCATCACGTCGGTGGATGCCAGGGTTCCGATTGATGTCGCGAGCCTCGTTCGAAAGGGGCTGTCGATAACACTGTCAGACCCTATCGGACTCTACATTGTTGATTGGAATGACGTTGGCTGGACAAAGCCGAACGGAAGACCCGTCGGAGACTATTGGCGAGTCACTCGCGGTTGTCGGGGACAAGCCATGCGTTTGGAATATGAGGTGCCTGAAAAAGAAGGTTTCGTGGTAGGCGATATTCGGATTGGCGGACGTCCGATTCTCTATGGCAGCCAATTGGCCGAGCACGTGACAGTTGCGATCGCAGGAACTGCCGGCACGCGCGCAAGTTTATCGGAGCGAGATGCGCCCGCTGGGCTATTCGCGACGACACCTCATTCGGATGAACCACTGACCCGCGAAGCCTTGTTGGCGAGAAAAAGAAATGCCTGAACGGGAACTGCTGAAATTGGATTTGGACGCTTCATCTTTGGGGGCAGCCGTCCATGCGGTGATGGAAGCGTTGGGCGATACACTTCCGGTCTTGCCAAAAGGCGTGGCGATCGAACCCGCGGAACCATTGGTGCGAACGACCAGGGGGGAAGCCAGTGCCGAACTGGGCGAACCCCTTTCCCAGGAGCCGGTCTACTCGGCCAACGAACAGGCAACGATTCAGGGGAATATCATCCCAGGATTCAACAAGGATCATCAGGAGTTTTTGTTCCTGCGCATCGACAGTGTGGCAAACGCCAAGACTTGGTTGCAGTGGATCGCACCCAAGATTTCTTCCTTGCGCGACGTTCTGCCATTTGTTCGAGCACACCGAGCGGCTCGGTTCGAAAGGGGTGTTGCCGAGCCTGGTTTGACGTCATGCTGGATCAACATTGGGTTCTCCCACTCCGCAATCGCGAGACTTGTCTCAGCGGCCGATGCGGATGCGTTCGGGGACGAGAGTTTTCTTCAAGGTCTATCCGCCCGGTCAAGTCATCTTGGAGACCCCACCGATGAAAGCTTGCCTGGCAACCGAACAAACTGGGTCGTTGGTGGCCCTGACAATGAGGCAGATATTTTGGTGATCGTCGCGGCAGATTCGACGACGGATCTGGACCAGACCGTCGCAGAGCTGCTGGAACGTATCGACAAGTCGGGCGTCGAGCTGGTGTATCGGCAGCGCGGGGATGCATTGCCCGGAGCGCTTAGTGGGCATGAGCACTTTGGGTTCAAAGACGGTGTTTCACAACCGGGAGTCCGCGGCCGCTTGTCCGATCAGCTAGGTGGCTATATCACGCCACGTTTTCTGAAGCCGGGATCAGATCCCAACGACCCGCGAGCCAGAATCTTTGCAAAGCCGGGTCAAGCCTTGGTCTGGCCCGGCGAGTTTTTGCTGGGTGAACCGAGGCAGTCGTCTGAGGACTTCGAGGCTTCGGCTGCACCAGCATCCAACTTTCCGAGTTGGGCAAAGCTTGGATCCTACATGGTATGCCGGCGTCTGAATCAGGATGTCGTTGCGTTCTGGTCGTTCGCGACCGCTTCAGCACACAGCCTGGGTATGGCGCCTGAAAAGTTTGCTTCGATGCTCGTGGGACGGTGGATGAGTGGTGCGCCGGTGATGCGAGTTTCCGATCGCGATGACCCGGCCTTGGGTGGAGACCCTTGGGCCAACAATCATTTCGTGTTCGATGATGACACGCGACCATCTCCGCTCACCGAGATACCCGGCTACTCGGGGGACAATTTTTATCAAGCCAAGGCTGACGTCCTAGGATCCGTTTGCCCCCATTTTTCGCACATAAGAAAAATCAACCCGAGAGACAATGCAACCGACCTCGGGAAAGCACAGGATGGGTTCATAAGAATGATTCTCCGACGCGGAATTCCCTTCGGTCCGCCCATTGCCGGAGTGAAATCCCCGCCGGTCGATTTGATTAACCAGGAAAGAGGACTGATGTTTCTGTGCTATGGCGCGACGATCGAGGACCAGTTCGAGTTCTTGAGCCGACGGTGGGCAAACACGACCAGTCAACCAAACTTTGGCGGGCATGACCCGATCATCGGCCAAACCGACACCGAAGGAGATCGTGAACGCACGATCGAATTTCCGACCGCCGGAGGAATCCGAACGATCAAGTTGTCACGAGATTGGGTCGTTCCAACCGGAGGCGGATACTTTTTTGCGCCGCCCATCGATGCGATTTCGAAAGTACTTGGTGCTTAACCATGTTTGCTGTCTGCCGATTGCGCTATGGAGTCGTTGGGATTGCTCACGATTGGCAAACACCTGAGTACGCACATCGAACGAACTCGCCGAGGCCCGGTTCACAGAAGAAGATTGGGAAGGCAGATCTAAACTACATGTATGGACCGACAAACTTGGGTGACGTGCTCACGGACGGAGACGAGAAGTCCCGATCAGGCACGCATCGAGCGCGGTGTTCCGGTAGACGTGGGGTCCAAACCTTCGATTGGAACGAACGCGTGTGTGTGACCACGCCATTCGAAGCAGCGGCCACTGATCTCCGTATCAGTTGCCAGCCACTAGCAGGATTGGAGAGTTAGGCCAATCTCACCCGTAACCCGGCTCGATGTGCGTTTGGTGTTCGTTTCGTAACACCCTGCCTTTGAGTCGACTTGGCAGCCCAAGCCCACTCCAACCCAGCGGATTCAGAAGCCACGTTGGTATGCTGGGACGACGACGATTCGCCGACTTGGGTATCGGGATGTGTAGTACGGTGACGGGTTCCATAGCGGTCGCGCCGGGTGGTAGCCGGTCCAGTTGTACATTTCCAAACGAGCCATGCGCTGTTGGGTGGCTTCGAGGGCGCGCATCTGCAAGATCTCGCGGGCACTGGGCCGCGCTGATCGCGTGATGGATTCAGCGGGGACCTCGGTATCCAAACGGAGATCCGATGGGCTGGTCACCTCAGGCTGGGGCGCTGGTTTGGCCGAGACCCAGTTGTTGTCGGTGGCCGGTCCGAAGATGTCGTCCAGATCGTCAGCAGCCGAAACGGAGGCCGTCAAGGTGAGAGCAACGGTGAGTGCTGGCAGGAAAGGGAATCGCATGATCGGTGCTCCGACTCGTCCATGGGTCGCGACCAAGCGAATAAGCTTGACCGAGGAGAAAGGCAGGCCCGTTGATCCTGGCCGAGACTTGAATCCCGACACAGGGCTTGCCGCGAATGTGGCTTCCACCACGAAGGGCGACATCGTCAAGCCGTGATCGCCGACATCGATCTGGCTTGGGTTTTCGGCCAAGAACGGAAACTCGCGGGCGATGTCCCAGCGATGAGAAAACCGCGCTGGATTGGTGTGAGTTGGGGCGTTGTCGCACCCTTATCAGCTGGGCGACCGGTGGGCCCTGACGCACATGTAGCGATTGTAGGGGTCGGATCGACACCAGCCATTAGGCGTAAGGTCGGAATGACTGTCGCAGGCCGGCCTGGAGATGCAATCCTGCCTTCTTTTGGTACGCTGTGGAAGTGCTGTGCTTCTCAAGACAATCGGCACGCCAATCCCCTCATTGTTCTCTCCCACTTACGAACACCCACCATGCAAGTTAAGCACGTTTGGAAATTGGTTTTTGCGATTGCCCTCCTGACATGCACGGTTGGCTGCCCGCCAGCGAGCCCGCCTGCCGACGTCGACACGGACACCGGTACGGCGGCGGTTCCTACGCCGGGTGACAATGCAACGGCCGCAGCGGAGATGCCTGGCGACAACACCACCACGGCTGCCGAAACTCCCTGAGCCGATCACGCTTGATTTTCGGGCGAGTGTTCGCCTCGATGCGTAGTTGGACGCATGCTCCCGACCTGGCAACTTGAAAACCTCACGATCGACCGATTGGCCGCACTGGCTGATCGGTTGATTTCGTTTCATGAGGCCCATTTGGGCCAGAGCGAGCCGGATTCTGGGAGGTCACCGAATGCGAGTTTGGTGATTGGTCTTTGTGGGGCGCTGGGCGTGGGCAAAACCACGTTCACTCAGTACCTCGGCAAACGAATGGGTGTGGCTGCTTCGGAAGTCATCAGCCCCACCTTCGTCCTGTTGCGAAGCCATCGTGGCAACCGATGCCACCTGCATCATCTGGATGCCTACCGTGTCCAGGATGACGACGAATGGTGGGAAACCGGCATCGACGAGTGCTTCGATGATCCCGGAACCGTGACCGTGGTCGAGTGGGCCGATCGGTTCCCGAACTCGATGCCCCGCGACACGCTCTGGCTGCGGTTGAGGGATCAACCCACGGGTTCCCCGGAAACGGAAAACGGTGCTGGGTCCGAGCTACGCTCGATGTCGGTCCATGCATCGACCCCAATGCTGTCGGACTGGATTCAGGCGGCGTGGACACTTGATGCGCAGCAAGAGGTCCCGCGCTCTTGAGCCGACACTGCTCGCGTGCCATCGACTACGATGTGGGCCGCGCTGCGACTGACCTCGTGTTGGAGACGGCGTTGGAGACAAGTTTCCTTCCCCATGGTTTCGACACGGGTTTCGACGCGATGCTGCGACAAACGTCTTTGTCCTTGAAAGAGTTGCTGCTTTTGGTTTTGGGGATGGCGTTAACGCCGGTGTTGGTACACGCGGACAACAGGCCCAACATTCTGTGGATCACCAGCGAAGACAACGGAACGGAGTTGGGCTGCTACGGCGACACCTATGCGAACACGCCGAACATCGATGGTTTGGCGTCACGTTCCCTTCGATTCAAGACCTGCTGGTCAAACGCGCCGGTGTGTGCCCCAGCACGCACCACGATCATTTCGGGCATGTACGCGACCAGTTTGGGTGGTCATCACATGCGTTCGGGTGTTCGTTTGCCAACCGGCATGCGTCTTTACCCGCAGGTGTTTCGTGATGCGGGTTACTTCTGCACCAATTGCAGTAAAACGGACTACAACTTTGCCAAAACGGTTTCCGATGCGGGATGGAACGAGAATGGCCGCGAGGCCCATTGGCGAAATCGCCCCAACAAAGAGACTTCGTTCTTCAGCGTCTTCAACTTCACCATCAGTCATGAGAGCAAGATCCGAAACAAGCCCCACATGCTTGTGCACGATCCTGCCCAGGCGCCCGTTCCGTCCTATCACCCGGATGTTCCCGAGGTGCGTCGTGACTGGGCGCAATACTACGACCGACTGACGGAAATGGATGAGGAAGTTGGCGGCGTGTTGGCGGAGCTAGAAGAAGATGGCTTGGCGGATTCGACGATCATCTTCTACTACGGGGACCATGGGAGCGGGATGCCGCGAAGCAAGCGGTGGCCGTTTGACTCGGGATTGCACGTCCCGTTGTTGGTACACATGCCAGAGCAATTTGCGTCACGCGCCCCGGAAGGTTATCAGGCCGGTGCTGAATCGGAGCAGGTCGTTGCCTTTGTCGATCTGGCGCCCACGGCACTCTCGATGGCGGGCATTCAACCACCGGACAACATGCAGGGAACGGCGTTTGGTGGCGAGCATCGCAAGCCCGCAAAGGAGTTCATTTTTGGGTATCGCGGGCGTATGGATGAACGCATTGATCTCGTACGTTCCTGCACGGACGGCCGCTACGTCTACATGCGGCATTTCTATCCCGATCGTCCCTATCTGAAACACGTGGACTACATGTTTCAAACCCCCACGACGCGGGTTTGGAAAGAGATGTTTGACCTGGGACGTCTCACGGCGGTTCAAGCCAAGGCTTGGAAGACGAAGCCGGTGGAAGAGATCTTTGATTTGCAAAGCGATCCGGATGAAACAAAGAACTTGGCGGCCGATGACGCGTGGTTGCGAATCCCAGGCAACGCCAAGCAACTAGCGAAGATGCGCGCCGCGACGAAGCAATGGATGAAGGACACGCTTGATGTGGGTGTGATGCCGGAAGCCGTGATGCATTCGTGGGCAGGCAAGCAAGCTCCCCGATCCGTTGCTCTCAAGCAAGCCAAACGGGTTCAGCGTGTGGTGGATGTCGCCTGGGAAGCGACCGAAGCATGGTCCGTGTGTGATGAGATGCGAGTCAAGAAGCTGATTCGGCACAGCAAAGCTGACTCGCTGCCAATCCGTTTCTGGGGTGCCCATGGATTGCAGTTGGCACTCCAAGCTCATGGGTCCACAATGCCGGATGCTTGGAAACAGGACGCGTATGCCGCACTGGCCGAAGCCGTCCAAGGGCCTTCCAGCGGCGGGGTCGCGGCTTGCGAGGGCCTGATCGAGTCCAACAATGCGGAGTGGAAATCCAAGGCCATCGCTCGGTTGATTTCCGTTGCCAACATCAAACAGACCGAGGATCACTACACGGCCGTGGAGGCGTTGAATGTGATCGACAACAACCGAGCTGCCCTGAGTTCGGACGAACGCAACCGTGTGGAGAGCCTGCCGACGAAAAGCGATGATCCGCCGTACCGCGCGGACGGTTACGTGGGGCGTCTCGTCAATACGCTCCGCCGCGCACGATGAGTGACCGTTGGTCGCGACAAAGATCGTATCTCCGATCGCTTCAACAACGTGATCGCTATCGATCCTTGTTAGCGCGGCGCGTGGAGGGGAAGTACCTGTTGGAGCCGGGCGGTCAACGCCTGCTCCACTTCGGAAGCAACTATTACCTGGGCGCGTTGGCAGGTCGGCACGAAGGCGACCACAACGAAGACGATCAGGTACTCTCAGGAGCCGGCTCCAGTCCTCTCGTTGCCGGCCACTCCCCCGAACATCAATGGCTGGCCCGTGCGATCGCCGAACTCGAGAACGCGGAGCGTGCGATTGTCTTTGCGACGGGTTATGCCGCGTGCAGTGGCGTGGCCTCGACGCTGGCAACCGCGGATGACTTGATTCTCTCGGATGAGCTGAACCATGCGTCGTTGATCGACGGCTGTCGCTTGAGCCGAGCGCGACGCGAGGTGTTTCCCCACCGCGCGGTTGAATTTGTGAAACGTTATTTGGCCGCACATCGCGATTCGTATGAGCAGGTGTGGCTGTTCACGGAATCGGTTTTCAGCATGGATGGCCACGTTGCGCCCCTGGAGGAACTCTTGGATGTTTGCGAACGTCATGACGTGAATCTGGTTGTCGATGAGGCTCACGCGACGGGTGTCTTGGGCGCTTCCGGCGGCGGGCTATGCACTCACCTTGGAATCGAAGATCGCATCGCCCTGCGCATCGGCACGCTGAGCAAGGCGGTCGGACATCAAGGTGGCTTCGCCGCTGGGCCGGGCGTCTTGATGGACTATCTGGTTAACCGGTGTCGCCCCCTGATTTTCTCGACAGCCCTCGCACCGCGGGTAGCCGCATCGGCAGCGAGAATGATCGCTTCGCTGCCAAGTCGAGGGGCGGAACGTCAGCGGGTCGCCGCGCTCGCCAAGTTGTGTCGCCAGAAACTATCGATTGCCTCGGAGGGCATCGAACGTGAAATCCCAATCATCCCGTTCTTGGTTGGTCAGGATGGTGATGCCGTGCGCTTACAAAACGCCCTTCGTGCGGATGGGATCTACGTGCCCGCCATCCGACCGCCGACGGTCGCGGAGGGGACCGCTCGACTGCGGATCAGCCTGACCGCGATTCACGATGACGACGATGTTCAGCGTCTTGTCCACGCGATCCATCGTCACTGGCCCGCGAGGGCCGCCTAACGCATGATGGCGGCATTGAACGGCATGCGAGGGCCGTCGAAGCGCGGGACTGCGATAGGCTTGGGCTTCACATCGAACGGGATCAAGGCCGCGTGGTTGGCGACGACTCCCTTATTGGTTTGTTTCGCCGCCTGAGCCGCGATTTTGGGATCCACGTTGAAGGCTCGATACTTGTCCATCACCGTTTGAATTGCGGGCGAATAACGAAAGTCGCCGCCGGGCAAATTCTCGCCAAGCGAATCGAAGCTACCGATGGTCACGAGGGAGCGGTTGCGATCATGGAACTGGTAGGCCTCCACGCCATCTTTGCGGAGTGATCGTGTCATTCGGTCGGCGTCGTCAGCGCAGCGGTCCAACCACGCTTTGGAACTCGCGAGTCGTTTGGCTTCTGCCTCTGGATCCAGGTTGGAAGTGTTGGAACCGGCGATTTGGCTTGTGCTTTCGAACGTTCGTACGACCACGGTGTACTTGCCGGGGCACTCGAGCAGGCTGTACGGCCAAGGCTGATTGAGATTACGAACGAACGCATCAATTTCCGGTGCTCGAAAGTAGTCTTCGGGAAGCAGCGGATTGCGAGTCAGGAATGCCCCGCCCATGGGACCCAAGTTCTTCTTCTCGTTGCGCTTTGCGAAAAAGCGATTGATGGACTTGATCGTAGCCAAGGGCCCGTCATCGGACGCCTCTGGGACCTTCTTTTCAAAGACGGCAAGCCGGGCGTGTTTCACACGGTGCAGGTCATCATCGATGCTGGGATGCTCGGCGTGGTCGTATTCCCCCACCAGCACCGCATGAGCTTCGTATCGCACTTGGTTGGCGTAGCGGAGTCGTCGCGAGGGGCGGTCGTAGCTGGCGACTTTGGTCTTGGATTCCGCTTCGATCTCGCCGGTGAAGTCAAAGTTTTCGCGATGGACGTAGGCCGGTAGTTTGAGTTCTTGACGAATGGCAAGGGCGAGTGCTTCCGCACGCGGTTTCGAGTCTCCGCCCACGAAGGTATGAGCCAGGATGAGCCAAGGACCATCTTCTTGCTGCAAATCGTATTTCGCATTGGGATCTGCGGCCACGGCGTTGCCGCGCGAGAACATTCGCAGCAAGGACGGGCCCTCCGCGAGCGCTGCATCGTGGCAGAGCAGGCAGCCAAGCAAAATGCCACCGACGGTGATTGTTTTCCGATTCATGATGGTGAACGGGTGTCATGCAAGAGAGTGACGGGGTGTTGGAAGCAGTCCTTGGGCGAGCAGACTGCCTCGATGAAAGGGCCATAACAAATGGGACCGATTAAGAGCAAGGGCGGCTGACCATGAGGCAACGCCGGCGAGTTGAACGAGGTCCGATTTCTCCTCATCTTCCAAACCCTTGGATACCCGCCACGAGAGAAATCGGAC
>JBCCYK010000098.1:0-21856 GCA_039189905.1 Planctomycetota bacterium | reverse complement strand
TCAGACCGATATCGAACTTGACGTAGTCCGGTCGCGCTTCGACCAGTTCCGCCAGTCGCGTCTGGCCAGCGCCGAAGTCATCGTAAGCGAGTCGAATGTCCAACTCGCTCAAACTGTCGCGGATTCGCTGCATCGTGTCCTTATCCGTAACCGCTGCCTCATGAATCTCCAAGACGATATCGCTCGCCTGTGCCATGGCACGGACCTGCGCCATGGACCGAATCAGGGAGGAGCTGTCGACCAACTCTTTTGGGTGCGTGTTCACGAAGAGCGTGGGGTTGTCTGGAAGTTCGCGTCCAACGCGAAGGCCTTCCCATCGCAACATGCGGGACAGATCGACCTCCAAGTCCAACTGCTCGGCGGCTTGGAACATCGCCCCCACGGATTCCAGGCCGAACACGCTACCGCGTCCGAGCACCTCGAAGCCGATCGGCGCCGCACTGCGCATCTTGACGATCGGTTGGTAGTGGGGACGCACCAGACGCTGACTCATCAGTCGGTCAAACTGAACCAAAGCCAATGCTTGGTCACAGACATTTTCGCTGATCGTGCCAGCCGTGAATGCCGTTGGAGATTGTCGACGGACGCGGAAGGGAGCCTCGGCAAAGTGAATCAAGTCCTCGTCTTGCACGGGGACCGGCTGTCCATTAATGCGTTTTCCGTTGATGTACGTGCCGTTGGTGCTTCCATGATCGCTGAGGACCAAGGTCCCGTCACAGACTTCCAAGCTCGCGTGCCGTCCACTGACCGTTGGGAACTTCAGCTTCATCGCAACGCCAGACCGCCGTCCAACGTCAAAGGGAGGCTCATCCACGGGGACGTGTTGCAGCGTCTCTCCCGGCCCCATGGGGCCAGACAAAAACCATGCATCCTCCTGTGACGCAGCGCCACGTCGGCTTTGTTCGATATCGGTGCCGGTGAAGGGTGTCATGATTCCAATAAGAACGTTTGGGAGTGTGATGGCAGCTCTTTTGGACCGCCGAAGGATTCTCACTCGGGAGATGCGACTCACTCGTTTGTGGGGAGCTCGTCGTAGGCACGCCATTTCGTCTGACTGAGCAACCGTAGCTTGTGATCAGGCCGGTTGCGATGAAACGCAGGGAATTTTGTGCGAGTCGGTTTGACTGTGTTCGTTATGACGGCAAAAGTCCATCTGGACAGATCACTTTCACGGGGCGCACGACAGCGGGTGTCGCAGGCCTTGCCGTAAAGGCTACCACGTTCATGTGAAAACGTGATTCGATCCACAAAGTTGTCGCATACCGACGCCTGACCTCCATTCTCGAGCTAACCTTCGCCGGACAAATCTTTTATTCCAGTGAGTTGATCATGTCTTCGTTGATGACGGATACCGACAGTTTTGCCATGAACACGTTGGGCGGTCTCTTGACCGACGACACGTTTTGGCCCGTCGAACCACGTTCGATGGAAGAGACGGGTTTGTCTCACACGTTCGTGGAAGCGCTCACACTGAAAACGATCTATCAGGCGGGCACGACGAGCGGTCGCAACATTGCAACTGCCATTGGTTTGCCTTTCCGCTTGATTGACCCGATCCTGGACATGCTTCGGGGTCGTAAGGCCGTTTCCCACGACCGGCCCGCAGCCTTCAACGACTATTACTACTCGTTGACCGAATTGGGACAGAAGAAAGCCCAGGCACACTTCGCGCAAAGCAGCTACGTCGGTCCGGCACCCGTTTTGTTGAACGACTACACCTTGAGTGTCGAAGCCCAGGCGGCCGGGATTGATCCGATCGATCGCGATTCACTTCGTCGCGCGATGTCTCGGATCTCTTACAGCGATGAGCTTCTGGACCAGTTGGGGCCCGCGGTCAACAGCAACGCGGGATTGTTCCTTTATGGGCCTCCCGGAAACGGCAAAACAACGATCGCGCGTGCGATGACGGACTGCCTCGGAGATGAGATCTGGATCCCGCATGCGATTCTGGATGATGGCAATCTCATCAAGTTGAAAGACGATGCCTATCATCAGGAAGCCCCTGTGCCCGAAGGCGAGACCGCGATCATGGAGTCACAGGACTTCGATCGCCGCTGGGTGCGGATTCGACGACCCAGCGTGGTTGTGGGGGGTGAACTGGTGATGGGTAACTTGGAGGTTCGTCACGATGCGAGATCGAATCTCTGTGAAGCCCCGCTGCAGATGAAGAGCAACTGCGGTTGCCTGCTCATCGACGACTTTGGCCGGCAGAGGATCGCCCCGGAAGAACTGCTGAATCGTTGGATCGTCCCGCTGGAAAACAACTGCGACTTTCTGACCTTGCCCACCGGGAAAAAGATTCAAATCCCCTTTGAACAACTCATCATCTTCTCAACCAACCTCAATCCCGACTCGCTTGTGGATGAGGCCTTTCTGCGTCGTGTTCCCTACAAGATCTTTGTGGACGATCCGGGGCCGGAAGAGTATCGCATCCTGTTCCAGTCGGTCTGCTCCAGCATGGGTTTTGAGGAAACCCCTCAGGCCGTGGAGCATCTTCTGGCGTTCTACCAACGAAACGGGCGAGCTTTGCGGCGTTGTCATCCGCGTGACCTACTGACGCAAGTCGCCAATTTTTGTCGCTATCGCAAGCTTCCGCTCACACTGCGACCGGATTACCTCGATCGCGCTTGTCAGAGTTACTTCAGTACGCTCTAAGCCATGCCTGTCCAAGCAAAACGCACTATTGAACCAGGCTATGAACCCATCGCGGGTTACGTCTTGGAGGAAAAGATCGGCGAAGGCGGTTTCGGCGAGGTCTGGCGTGCCAACGCCCAGGGCGGGCTCAAGAAAGCCGTGAAGCTCGTCCACGGGGCGACGGATGAGAAACGTGGCAGCCGCGAACTCAAGTCACTTGAACGCATCAAGGGCGTTCACCACCCCTTCTTGTTGACCTTGGAACGCTTCGGGATCGTGGACGATCGCTTGGTGATCGTCACGGAGTTGGCTGATGGTTCGCTCGAAGATGTTTGCAAACGCCATCAAGAACGCGGGTCATGTGGGATCCCTCGCCAAGCGCTCTTGAGCTACCTGCATGACGCCGCCGATGCGCTGGACTACCTTCACCAAGAGTTCCAGCTGCAGCACCTTGATATCAAGCCGGGCAACTTGTTGCTGCTCAGTGGACATGCCAAGGTGGCTGACTTTGGCCTGCTCAAAGACCTGCGCGAGGTGGAACAGTCGATCGTCGGTGGCCTGACACCGATCTACGCTGCCCCGGAAGTCTTTGATGGCCAACCTTCGATCAACAGCGACCAGTACTCGCTGGCGATCATGTATCAGGAACTCTTGACGGGGACACGCCCCTTTGACGGGCGCACGATCGCTCAGCTAGCAACGCAGCACGTGCATTCCGCTCCCAATCTAAAGCCCTTGCCACCCGCCGACCGCGCCGCGGTTGCGCAGGCATTAGAAAAAGACCCTCAACAACGTTTCGGGTCTTGCAAGGAATTCTTGGAAGCACTGCGGACAGCGGAACAAAGCGCGTCGCAGGTGGCTTCGATTGCCCGCAATGCGGATGCCGACGATGAGGTGGACGCGACCGTCGAAGACCTTCCGGATCTGGCCATTCAGTCGGATCGGATCCACACCCGCACCACCGGACACGCGCTCGTCATCGCCATTGGCGGACGCGGGGCCAGTGTCCTGCGAGAACTCCGTGATCGGGTTGCCGCGCTGCATACGGCGTGCCCGCTGGATCTTCACTCCGTTTTGATCGACACCAACAACGAATCGATCCATGCGGCGCGTCTCTTAGAAACATCGGATCGCATCCCACCGGCGACGCTGATCCATACACCGCTTCGTTCAGCGCAAGACTACCGCGCAGCAGGGCACGCCAACTTCCGGAGTGTCTCCCGGCGCTGGATCTACAACGTTCCTCGGAGCGGGGCCACGGAGGGTATGCGTCCCTTGGGGCGACTTGCCATGTTGGACCATGCCACAACGATCGACGAAAAGATGCGGCAAGCGATCGATCACCTCGCGGCGGTCTGCGGGCAACGCACGCCGCGGGTCTACGTGGTGAGCTCGGTATCCGGTGGAACCGGTTCAGGAATGGTGATGGACCTGGTCCCGCGCGTTCGACAACTTCTAGACGAGGCCGGATTGCAGTCGAGCGAAGTGATGCCCTTGTTAATGTGCGCACCGTTCCGCGGAAACCCCCACCAGCCCATCATGCTGCACGACACACGTGCTGCGATCATGGAGCTCAGCCACTACACCCAGGTCGGCGGAAGCTATCCGGGCGAGAGCAGTTCGAAATGGCCCGTGCTCCCGGCTGCTCGGAACCCGCTGAGTGACGCTTACCTGATTGCCGATAGCGAATCGGATAGCGCCGGTTCGGCATCGGCATTGGATACCATCGTCGATTATCTGTGGGCGGACGCCACCGGAGCGAGCGAGCTACTTGCCTTGGCTCGAAAACAAGAACCGTCGTTGGCAACGCGATTGGGGCCCACGCTTCGCAGCGTCGGCGTCGTCCGCTTGCGAGGCGTGCGTACGCTCGAAGAAGACCTCTTGGGACCCGCAGCCGTGCGTCAATTGTTTGCACGGTGGCTGGGGTTGCCGGCGGAATCCGAGCAACTCGCCGGGCCGCTGGCGGAACGTTTGCGAAAACGTTGTGGGCTTGATCGCGACACGTTTCAAAATGACTTTTGGAATTGGTTCGGCGGACGCAATCATGACGGCACCGTGTCAGAGCGGGTGCAACGGATTGTGTCATCCACCGTGGATGCCGTCGGGAACCCCGTCGATAAACTCGACGACGCGTTGAAGCAATACCTCAATCAGGGCGATGTGTCGGCGCGGGTGGAACAGCTCTCGGCAACGGTGGTCGTCTCCATTTCACGGGAGTTAGCCGCGCGTTTGCAAGACGGTCGCATCGACTTGACGACAGGGATGTTTGCACTGGATCGCCTGGTGGGGCTCTGCACGCGCTACGCGAAGGGTTTGGAGCAGAACATCGAGCGGGTTGATCGCGTCGATTCCCAGAGCGTGGAAGATACCGACGATGTTCAGGCAAGAGTTTCCTGGTACCTGAACATCGCATCTCTGCGGTTGGTCGCGTTGGCGTCACGCATTGCCGCCGACGCGTATCACGATCTCGGGAAGCAGCTCGAGGAAGTAAAGGAGAAGCTGCGGTGCGGTGCCGTTCAAGTCGCCGATGCGATTCAGCGGCTGCCCGGGTCGATGGATGAAATGGAATCGACTTGGCGAGAAATGCCGCCCGCCGTTGCCATGCAACTGGAGAAATTGCTTGGAGAACTGCATCGTCAAGCGGCCGACACTTGGCTGACACCGCGGTTGACTGGCGGTACCGTCCCCAAAGACGCGCGACGGATGGCCGAAGACTTAATCGGTCGCTGCTTGCCACTCGTTGAAAAGGTCGTGGATGAGTACCGCAATCCTCATTCGGGACGCACTGAGTCGTTGGTAGACGACACCCAGTCAACACCGGACGTCGTGTCGCAGACCCAGACCAGTCTGGCTGACGGACGCAACACCGTGGGCATAACCCAGACCATGTCCAGCGGCAATCACCTGATGACCCAAACTCATGTCAATGTCGATCCAGCCAAGCGGAACACACCCGAAGCATTGACGATGGAGGAGGCGATCCAGGCGGTCAACCCCGAGCTCTTGAAAGCGGGGGGACGGCAACGATTGCTCTTGCTGGCGCCCACCGACACGGAGCTGAAGAATCTGTCTGAGCGTCTCGACGAGCACCTTGCGGGACAGTACACGCGGGTGGTGGTGCCGGGGATCGCGCCGTGCCTCATTCGTGAAGCACAGGCAATCCCGGTCGAAGCCACCTTGAAACGTCTGGACTTGGTCTCCGGCGGAAACGCGGAAATCAGCAGCCGCCTGCACTCTCGAAATGATGTGGATTGGCAGTATCCAGGCCGCGAGCGTTTTGACGATTCTCAATAGCGGAAAATCATCTCGAACTGCCACCGGTCTTGGATCACATCCTTGAATGCCGTCAGCGGGAACTCATAGGCCATCCCGGCTTCGAAACCACCGTGAGGCTTGTACTTCAAACCCACGTTCTGTGTGACCAGGTCGTTACCAACCACATCGGTGCTGCCGAGGTTGATCAAGTCTTGACCGGAGACGCCCAACGCGGCACCTTGCTCGGCATCGTCGACCCAATGCCACCAAGAGAGCTCGGTGAATACATACGCCTTCTTGGTGAGACGCAGATCAAGATGATTCAACCAGTGAATCGTGGTGGACTGCACGTCGGTGTCGACGGGGACCTGGTAGCCGAAAGACGTCAACCAGTGGGCATCGCCATCCAGGAATCGCTGGCCCGCCGATCCAAAGAAGTGAAACTCCCCGTCACCGAGCGCTTGCAGAGAGCCCTCGCTGCCCATGGGTATTTCGTAGGTGAAGCCAACTGACGCCAGCGTGCCACGGCAGGTATCACGAATTAAGTTGTACTTCAGACCTGCGGTCACGTCGGCCCACCCCGAGTTGAGCAGGCCATCCAAAGCACCTTCACTGTTGTCAATGATATAGCCGTCTTTCACAGCGATGATGCTGAGACGTTCCGAGAGTGCGATGCGGAACTGAAGGGCAAACAACTGGATGTCGCCGCCCGCCGGGATGTTGCTCGGTCCTAAACCGCTGGGAAACCGATGGTGAACGAAGATCGGCCGGAGTTCGGTCAACGTCCGCGGATCCTCGAAGTGAACAAAGTCGATCATCGGGCTGATAAAGTCATCGAAGCAATGATCGCTTCTCTGGATCAACGAGCAGCCATCCAAGACGCTTGCGAAAGCGTCGAGACAGCGGCTGTCGGAACACATCCCTGAGTCGCATGCAGAATCATCCAGCATCACATCACACGCCCGATCACAGCCGCCTGTCAGGCAATCGTCGAACAAGCCGGCTCGGGCCTTGTCCATGGGTGGTAATGTCAAAACACCGATTGCGATTGCGAGGCCCGCCTTACTCCACTGTCGCATGTCTTTCACCTTCGTCCCTGATTTGTTTTGTCCCTAAGTTCGACAGAACGTCGGAACCTATTCGTTCTTGCTAACCCTCGAGCGACTCGATGACGCTTCCGCTCCGTGGGGCTTGGTATCGTCTCCCAACCCAGGCATCTTTTGCATGCGCATTGGCTCTGGCGGAATCGATTCATCCGTCAATGCACACCCTGAGTCCAGCACGCACACTTTCGAGCCATTTCAAGTGCGGAACCGAAGAGCTGCCCATGTGATGTGCGGCGACGCACGATCCAGGGGATCGCAGTGTCATTGGTTGATGCTCAACCGCCCACATTGAACCAACGCAGCAAGCCAAGGACGCGTTTGCTGGTGGGGGTCAGCTTGGTGCGATTGAACTGGTCACCCAAACGGCGAATCGCCTCCGCCTGCGTGGGATAGGGATGGATTGTCGACGCGATCTTGCCGAGCCCGATTCGATTTGTCATGGCAAGTGTGATTTCTGAGATCATGTCGCCCGCGTTCTCAGCCACGATCGTGGCACCGAGGATCTGATCGGTGCCTCGCTTCGTGTGGATCTTCGCAAAGCCCAGATCCTGGCCCTCCAAGATGGCACGATCAACATCGGCGAAGGGGATGCGATAAGTGTCTATGTCGATGTTGCCGGACGACGCATCATTCTCATCCAGGCCGACATGGGCAATCTCGGGTGACGTGTACGTGGCCCTCGGGATCAGCAGGTCACTTGCCTTTTTCTTCCCAAAGGGTCCGACCGCGAACAACGCGTTCTGAATGACGATGCGGGCCATGAAATCCGCCGCGTGGGTGAATTTGAAACGCGAGCAGATATCACCGGCGGCGAAGATACGCGGGTTTGTCGTTTGCAAGTGCTCGTTCACGACCACGCCGCCGTCATTGGATTCAACGCCTATGGTATCTAGCTGCAATCCTTCGATGTTGGGCGCACGGCCGACGGCGACCAGGAGCTTGTCCACGACCGTTTCCATGGTCTGTCCGGCTTGAGTGACCGTCACACGAATGCCCGTTTCCGCGGTGGCAATCTGCATGTCTTCGCTGTTGGCCATGATGCGAATGCCGTCACGCTCCATCTCGCGTTGCACGACGGCAGCAGCATCAGGATCTTCCCGCGTGAGCACATGCTCCCCTCGTTCAAATAGGGTGACCTGGCTACCGAGGCGGGCGAACGACTGAGCCATCTCGCTGCCAATCGGCCCGCTGCCGATAACACCCAAACGCGCGGGCAGCTCCGTCAATGAAAACAAGGTTTCATTCGTCAGGTAGTCGACTTGGTCCAGTCCTGGAATGGGCGGCGCGGCTGCTCGAGCGCCGCTGGCAATGACCGCTTTCTTGAATTTCAATTGCCGCGTTTCTCCTGACGCGGAACTCACGGAGAGTACCGAGTCACTTTGAAACGAGCCTTTACCAAAGTAGACGTCCACGCCAAGACCGGAGAAGCGTTTGGCCGAATCCGCGGGACTGATCTTGGCACGAAGACGCCGCATCCGTGACATGACCTCCGCGAAACGGATGGAGGCCGGGTCAACGCCGATGCCCACTTCGCCGGCGTCGCGGGTCGTCGCGGCGACGCGAGCCGCATGGATGATTGCTTTGGAGGGAACGCATCCAACATTGAGGCAATCGCCCCCCATGAGTTCCCGTTCTACCAAGGCGACCTGAGCACCCAGGCCAGCGGCGCCAGCGGCCGTGACCAAGCCCGCCGTGCCCGCACCAACGACCACCAAATGATAGGGCTTAACGGGCTGTGGATTGCTCCAGCCTGATGGATGCACGTTGGCTTCCAGGACTTGATTGTGTTCGTCATACGGAGCAAGTGGGATGAAGGGAGCGTTCATGGGGTGACTCGGAGGAATGGAGGTGTGGTGATTGAATTCCGAGATCGATCCCGGTTCAGACAGGGGCATCCGCGTTGGCGCGATTCAAGAGCTTCATAGCGCCACGAACCAGCAAGGGGAAAGCACCCAACACGGCGAACGCGATGAAGATCTGGAAGAGTTGTTCGGCCGAGAACACCGCATTGATGCCATCCGCCGCAAGTGTCTGAAGGTTCGGGACGCTGGATCCCGCGTAAATGTAAACCGCGGTGCCTGCTAACATTCCGACTTGGCTGACCCACCAAAAGGTACGGACCTTGATCGGGGTCAAACCCATGACGGCATTGATCACAAAGAAGGGGACGGCCGGGATCAGGCGGAGCGTGAACAGAAAGAACGGGCCTTCCCTTTCCAAGGAGGCATTGAAGCTCGTTAGTCGCTCACCAAAACGTTGTTGGATCGTGTCACGGAACAAGAAGCGACTCAGCAAGAAAGCCAGCGTCGCACCGGCGGTGGAAGCAAAGCTGACCAGGAACAAGCCATCGCGAAACCCGAAGTACCAGCCGTAGACCAACGTCAGGACAGCCGCACCGGGGAGGGAAAGACCGGTCACGGCCACGTACACCAAGAAGGCAACGCCATAGACGAGCCACGGCTGGGACGCCTGGAAATCGCTGAGTTGCGACTCGCGTTGGGCGAGTGCCTCCAGGGTGAGGAGATCACCGAACTGGGTGATGACGATCCCCGCCATCGCCAACACCCCCAGGAGCACGGCCATCTTCTGGACGGGTATCCGCGATGGCTGCGCGGATTGCGTTTCGCCGGTTTCGTTTTTGGTGTCCACAGGAGTTCCCTCATCGACGGACTTGGCCCACTTCCTGGGCCAGGCGGAAAACCTTGGGAGAACCAAGAAGCAACGGTTCTACGACGTCATTTGACCGGGCGGTCTTACCAACGCGTCCGTCTATTGAATGAACTTTTCTTGGTTCTTCCTGCCATCCAGATCGGTTTTTGCCTGGAGAGCGATCGGAATGGCCTTCTCAGGCGGTCTCGCTTGCCTCGGCGGATTGCTTCGTCCTGAGTTTGGCCAGATCACTTTGCACCGTGATGAGTTGGGTCTTCAAGCTCTCCAAAGCCTCACGCTCCTGCTGAACGATCTCCTTTGGGGCACGGCTTACAAAGTTCTCATTGGAGAGTTTCTTCTCTTTGCCCGCGATCTGGCCAGTAATCTGGCCGTCGAGTTTCTCCAGACGCGCACGTTCCGCGTCCAAGTCGATAAACTGTTCGAGATCCACATGCAGATCGACGTCCCATTCTGGTAACGCCGCATGCGCGTCGGTCTCAAACGCGATGACATCGGGACCGATCGAATGCACCTGGGCACCCGCCAAGGCGGCAAAGTAGGCCGTCATCGGCTTTAGCAAATCATGGGTTGCCGCGTCGCAACGGATGGCGATTGGGACGTTGTCACGTTGGGCGATGTTTTGGCTGGCGCGAATCTTTCGAATCGCGGAGACGAGGGCTTGGAACTCCGCGAATTGACGTTCGATCTTGGCGTCGTGATGGTCTGTGTTTGCCTTTGGCCATACCGCTTGCATGACAAACGGTTCCGTATCGACTGGCTCCGGAACGCCACGCTTGGGCGCCAAGTCGGCTAGGTAGCCCCAAACGGACTCGGTGACAAAAGGCATCACTGGGTGAAGTAAACGAAGCAGTTGATCCAAACCATGAGCGATCACATTCTGGGTCACCTGCCGTTGTTCAGGATCCGAAAGTCGCGGCTTGGCGATTTCGACGTAGAAGCTGCAGAACTCATCCCAGGCAAAGTTGTAGAGAACGCGTGAGGCTTCCGCGAATTGGAAGCGATCGATCGCGAACGTGACTTCTTCCGTGACCGTCGCCAAGCGTGACAGAAGCCATCGGTCCTCGATCTGGAGGGTCGCGACGTCGATCGATGTGCTTTCGAACTCATCCAGATGCATCATCACGAATCGTGACGCGTTCCAAAGCTTGTTGACGAAGTTGCGGGCCGTCTCAAACCGCTCGCTCACGACCGGCGCTCGCTTATGGGCTTTGTCTTCATCGGTCTCTGCCCATTGCGTTGAGAACACTTGCCCACAGGCAGCGCAGGGCACCGTCGGAAGCGATCGATTCTTCTTCGTTTGATCGATCAGTTTTTCGCAGTGAGGGCACTCGTACTGGACCGGCATCCGGACGTCTTGCGTTTCAGTCGCTAAACGAGCCAAACCGAAACGCAGGGCGTCAGGTCCAAACTTCTCAATCACATCGATCGGATCGACCCCGTTGCCCTTCGATTTGGACATCGTTTCGCCGAGCCCATCCAGGATCTTTGGATGGATGTAGACGCGGTCGAAAGGGATCTCGCCGAGGTTGTTCAAACCCATCAGGACCATGCGAGCGACCCAAAGCGTGATGATGTCACGCGATGTCAGCAAGGAAGACGTGGGATAGAACTTCTTCAGCTCGGGCGTTTGCTGGGGCCAGCCGAGCGTGCTGTGCGGCCACAGTGCCGATGAAAACCAGGTGTCCAAAACATCCGGATCCTGCGTCAGTCCCAAGGCTTCGATGGCCGCTGTCAGTTCGGGTTCATCGCTGCGGAGGCACACAAATACGGCACACGTGTCCCCATCGGACGCATCGCTCTGAACTTGCACCAGACCGGCGTGCTCGTTAGCGACCTCGGTGGCCGCTTCCATCAATTTTTTTGCAGCATCGGCATCGAGGTTAGTGGCGGACCAAATCGGTATGCGGTGTCCCCACCAAAGCTGCCGGCTAACTGGCCAATCGCGCTTCTCGCTGAGCCAATCCAGATACCCCTTCTGATATCGAGCCGGCGTGATGCTGACGCGGCCATCGGAAACCGCGTCCATCGCGGATTGCGCGAGTTCGTCCATCGCAACAAACCATTGGTCTGCCAAGTAGGGTTCGATGGGCGTCTTGCTTCGATCGCTGTGCGGTAGCTCGATGTCACGGTCTTCGATCTCGCCGAGCAGCTCGAGGGACTCCAAGTCCGCCACAACGGCCTTGCGAGCTTTGGGAATCGGTAGCCCTTCGTACTTGCCGCCTTCCGAATTGATCGTTCCATCCGGATTCAGAATGTTGATCATCGGCAAATCGCAGCGTTTGCCCACGTCATAATCATTCGGATCATGGGCCGGCGTGATCTTCACGCAGCCACTCCCGAGCTCCGGTTTGGCCCACTCGTCGGCGACCAGCGGGATGGGGCGGTCCATCAGCGGCAAACGCAACCGACGACCATCCGCCGCCATATCGCGAAGTTGTTCCAGGGACGCCAGCATGCTCTTACGACGTTCCTCCAAAGCTTTGATCTGCGAACGAACTGCGGGCTTCTCTTTCTCCGGTGCATCGGCAAGCTTTTGTCGGAGAGCCTTGTCGACCGCATCGAAAGCCTTGGCCGGGTTCGGGTGAACGGCGACGGCGGTGTCTCCCAACATGGTTTCCGGTCGTGTCGTTGCGATCTCGACGAACTCGGGTTCGCCTGGCTTGGGATCGATCACCGGATAGCGGAAGTGCCAGAAGTGTCCCTTCTTTGTCTCGTTGAAAACCTCGTCATCGCTGACGGCGGTTTGAAGGAACGTGTCCCAATTGACCAAGCGTTTGCCGCGATAGATCAAGCGTTTGGTGAACAGATCAAAGAACGTTGCCCGCACCGCATCGGCACAGGTGTCATCCAAGGTGAATCGAGTGCGTTGCCAATCGCAGGAGCACCCCATGCGGCGTAATTGGCCCAGAATGCGACCCTCGTACTGGTCCTTCCATTGCCAGATTCGCTTGACCAAGGCTTCGCGACCGAGGTCGTGCCGCGTCTTGTTTTCTTGTTCCTTGAGCCGTCGCTCGACCACCGCTTGGGTTGCGATGCCCGCGTGATCCGTGCCTGGCATCCACAGCGTTTCATACCCCGCCATTCGCTTCTGGCGGATCACGATGTCTTGCAGCGTGTTGTTCAGCCCGTGGCCCAGATGAAGGGCTCCCGTGACATTGGGTGGCGGGATCACGATTGTGAAGGGCGGTTTGTCGCTCGAGGGGTCAGCGTGCGAACAGCCGGCGGCGTCCCATCGTGCCAGCAGCTCTTCCGCTGCCGTGGCGTGATCAAATCGATTCGGGATCATGATGTTGTCAAGAAATCATCCGTGGAGCGGTACGTACGACCGAGAAGGAGGCGTCCCAATCGCATCTCAGGCGATCGAAGCAGCCGGTTGAGCTTCGTCGGTCGTCTTCGGCGGAGCCGTTTTGTGCAATTTGTACTCGACCGAATCAACCAACGCACGCCAACTGGCTTCGATGATGTTCTCACTGACGCCGATGGTGCCCCAGGTTTCTTTCCCGTCGGTGCTTTCGATATTCACACGGATCGCGGCGGCGGTCCCTTGCCCGGAATCGACCACCCGCACCTTGTAATCAATCAGGGAGACGTCCGCCAATTCAGGGTAGTTGCCTGATAGGGCCTTCCGGAGTGCGGCATCGAGCGCGTTGACGGGGCCGTTGCCTTCCGCAGCGTCAAACCAGAGTTCGTCGCCTACCTTCAGCTTGATGATGGCCTCCGCGAAGACCACTTGGTTACTGCGGTCACGATCCCCGGCAACCACACGGTACTTGATCGTTTCAAAATGCGGCTGATACGCACCCGCGACGCGTTTGATCAGCAGATCGAACGAGGCGGTCGCGGACTCAAACTGGTACCCTTGGTTCTCCAGCCGAACGACTTCCGCCAGGATGTTGTTCATCAGTTCCTTGTCGTCACCGATGTCGTGCTTGCCAGCCACGGCTTCGATGTTGCTGCGGCCCGACAGCTCACTGACCAGGATACGACGTTCATTGCCGACGATGGTGGGGTCGATGTGTTCGTACGTGGACGCGGCTTTGTTGATCGCGTGGACGTGCATGCCGCCTTTGTGAGCAAAGGCCGACTGCCCGACAAAGGGTTGGTTGTTGCGCCATTGCAAGTTGGCTGTCTCGTAAACGTAACGCGACAACTCGGTGAGCGGCGTCAGCGGCTGGCCATGAAGGACTTCGTAGCCCTGTTTCTTGATGCCGAGGTTGGCTATCACCGCGATGAGGTCCACGTTGCCACAACGTTCACCGATCCCGTTGATCGTCCCTTGTACCTGCACGGCACCCGCATCGATGGCCGCCAGCGAATTCGCAACCGCTAATTCACTGTCGTTGTGACAATGGATTCCAACCGAAACGCCATAGGGCTCCGCTGCTCCCAAAGCAACTTGCGTCAGCTGTGCGATTTCTTCTGGCAAAGACCCACCATTGGTGTCGCAAAGGACCCACCATTTGGCACCCGCCTGCGCGGCCGCTTTGAGCGTCTCCACCGCGTAGGTGGGGTTGGCTTTGAAACCGTCGAAGAAGTGTTCCGCGTCATAGATCACATCCGCGTGACCTGCCAGGAACGCAGCGCTTTCGCCGATCATCGCCAGGTTTTCTTCCAACGAGGCGCGTAGGACTTCCGTTGCGTGGTAGTCCCAGGTTTTGCCGACGAGCGTGATGCACGGCGATTGGGCCGCGACAAGGGCCTTCATGCCGGGGTCGTCTTCCGCCCTCATCGAGCGACGACGCGTCATCCCAAATGCGCAAACGCGGGTGTTTCCGAGATCGCGTTTCCGGATTTCTTGGAAGAACGCCACGTCCTTCTCGTTGCTGAGCGGGTAACCGCCTTCAACAAAATCGATGCCAATCTCAGACAGGCGTTCCGCGATATTTAACTTGTCCTGGAGCGAAAAGCTCACGCCTTCGCCCTGGGACCCATCGCGAAGCGTTGTGTCGTAGATCTCAATCGGGCGCGTTTGCAAAGATGCCATGGAAACCGAGGGATCCGAATGGGGGAAGCTTGATGACGTTGGGTCCCGTCACGGCACGGCGTGTCAACGCCACGGAGATGATGGGAATGGACGGCTAACTCAAGAGGAGCCAATCGTGCTGTGCGATGGATCCTTGTTGGCCGGTGCCAGAGGAATGGGAGCCGCGGAAACAAGCACGGGTTCGTGCGCTTTGTCCCGAGAGTCCTGCGCTTTGGGCGAGGACTTCTCGTTCGTTTCATCATAAAACGGGGTGCGGAGGGGGGCTTCGGCGTCTGGACGACCCGATCCCAATCGCCGCGACCGACGCCGACTCCAAACCCAAATCAGCAGCACGAACGTGACGAACACACCCGTCATCGCGGCGACCAGTTCGATCCACAACCAGTTGAAGGCATGGTGCTCCAAGCCGTCGTAGGCGAGGAATCCGAGGCGAGCAAGACCCGCGATGGCTCCAATGCCCGCCAGTCCCGTCGCACAGACCATCGCTGGCCAACGTCGGTGAGGATTCAAACCCACCACACCCAAGAACATCAATGGGATGCCAAACATCATGGGAACAAACTGCGTGACCGTTTTGTCGGTCGTTGCCACCAGCCCCGCCACCGTCAGGACGCAGAGAGACAGTCCGAAGAATATGCCGACCTTTGCCATCAACGATTAACCAAGTGAAACTTCATGCTGCTTATGCGATCGGCGTCGCCCCGGCACGAGACCTGCCGACGCTGCGTCCAGAGGCAGTTGTAGCCAATGCAGGTCCATTTCAGTAGGGGCATTTTGCTTCGCAGACGGCCAGGATGCTCCTGGAGGACCATGGATACTACCCGCCGACCGGCCCACTGAATGGAATGTGAACATACGAACACTGTCACGTGAGCCGTGTCGGTCATTGTGCGGGGCATTCGGTCGCTTCGGCCAACAGGCTGATGGCGCGGTCAATCTGGTCGTGAGTGGTGGTCCAGCCGATCGAAATGCGCATGGTGCGACCGATTTGTGGCTCCGTCCGACCGATCGCGCGTAGAGTGCGCGTGATTTCGTCTGGTGGTGAGCTTGATTCTGCCGTTGCCACGACGAGCTGGCGGGCGGCCCGTTGAATCCGACTCGCGTCGCCGGGCAACTCCAGGCAAACCGTGTTTGGCAAGCAATCTTCCGTGTCTCCCAGGACCACCAGTTGGCCACCGAGCATCTCGTCGAGACCGTCGACCAATCGCTGTCGTAGCCCCGATAGCGTCGTGGCCGCTTCGTCCACGCAACGCGTGGCCAGCGTCGCCGCTTGTCCCAGGCCAACGATCCCAGGCACATTGTCGGCGCCAGACCTCAATCCCATCTCCCGCGATTCTCCGTGGAGAATCGGCTGGAGCGTCAAACCCCGGCGAACAAACAAGGCTCCCACGCCTTTGGGCGCGTAAAACTTGTGTCCTGTGATCGCCAGCGTATCGACTCGAAGCTGATTGGCATTGATCGGCACCCTGCCTGCGGCAACCGTCGCATCGCAGTGGACATGGATCCCCCAGTTATGGCAGCGGTCTGACAACTGGCGCACGTTTTGGACCGTGCCAACGACGGAATTGGCCAGCTGAAGACAAGCCAACCGTGTCGACGGTCGAATATGATCGGCGAATTCATCCACATCAACACGGCCCCGTGCATCACACTTCACCACTTCCATGTCCCAGCCAGCGGCTTCCAGCTGTCGGACGGGCGACAGAACCGCCTCATGTTCCAACGCGGAAACCAGAGCATGGGGGGATTCGCCACGTTCCAGATCGTGATGATTCTCTCGCCCCGCACCCCTAGCACCGAACATCCCCAGGATTGCCAGGTTGTTGGCCTCCGTTCCGCCGGATGTGAAAACCACCTCAAAGGGCTCGCATCCCAACAGCATCGCGGTCGACTCCCGCGCCCTCTCGATCGCCTCACCCACGGCGGACGCTTCCGTATGCATTTGCGTGGGCAACAAAAAATGGGTTGCCCAAAACGGTTGCATTGCCTCGATCACCGACGGTGCCGTGGGCGTCGTCCGGTTGAAATCGAGGTAAATCACAGATGCTGAACTCATCGGGTCCGCAACGCCATTCAGGACTTGGACCGCCGCTTTGCCAGCTTCTTCATCTTCTTGACCTCGTCAAGCGCAACAACCCAGCCCCAACAGTTCGCCGTGCCACAGTGACACTTCGGAGTCCAATCAAAGGCCTCCCAGCCGTAATCAAACGTAAGCTCTGTCCCGGGCTCGATGTTGCAGATTGCGACCACCCCCAAGGACTCGTCTGTTAATTGAATCAACTCGCAGTTCGGACTGCAGGAGTGATTCAAGAATGCGCCGGGCGTGGTCGGCTCCAGATAGAGTTCGTCGCTAAGTTCCATGACGTAGTCAGAGCCGTCATATTCACTCTTCTTCAACAATTGCCCGGTCACCTCGATAACCAACTCTCCGGGCAAGAATCGCCTTACTGCGAAGGCGCCGAAACCGCACTTCCCAGCTTCCTTCACCTCAACATCGTCGTCCTCATAGCGTCGATACGAAAAATGATCGTCCACGACCTTTTGCAGTTTTTTACGACGTTTCTTGTCCAAGATAGCACGCGGGTTAAGGGGGGGGGAGAAATGTGAGAGCGACCACCCATTCCGACTCTCGCCAGGAATTCCATTGTCACACAATAAACAGACTAGGCAAGATCGGGTGCCTAAACGCGACAAGGACGTGATTTCGCGTTGGCCGACGTCATTGCCGGCTCGAGGTCGCCGTCGGGTGGTAGCGATGTTGCGACCTGAACCCGCTGAGCCCACGTGTTCGGCTTATTTGCGTCGCGATGCGAAACAAGATTGAACAAACCTTCGCAGGGAAGAATTGCCGACAACGAGAGCACCGGTGATTCGGTTCGAAACAAACCATCATCCCCTCCCCCCATGATGCCGGCAGGCGCCGTCGTCGATTTGAAGCAGGATGCAATCATGTTCGTAAAGGACCTTACAAAACGCTTGGCCATCTGGATCTGCGGTACGTTGACGGTCACCGTGTCGCTTCCGATGGATCGCGCGATGGCGAATGAGTATGACGCCTTGCTGGGTGATTGGGTGGCACAAGCGAGACATGCCGAACCCGTTGAACGTGGCCTGTTGCTGGACGATCCGAGAACACGCCGTGCAACCGAGGATCACGTCTTGGCGAGTTCAACCTCGCAGCCCGCCGCGACTCAAGCCGCTCAACAAGTCACATCCCAGCCTTTGAAATACGATCACGCGCCATCCTCGGTCGTTCATACGGCGATGCCACAAGGCAAACCCGTGATCAGCCCCGTGGTCGACCTTTGCGACCGCAGCGATTGTGGTCCTCAGAGCCTCTGCTCGTGCTCCGATGCATCGGTAGCTAGCGGCTGCGATGACTGTTCGGCGTGTGACGCGTGCCCGCGCTGCGAGAGCCCTTGCTATCCGATGCCGCAAGCCGCTTGTCACTATTACAACGTCAAGTCGTGTCTCCAGTGCAAAACGTGCGGGATCTTGCTGACGCCCGTTCACTGCAAGACCGGCACCAAGCAGAACATTTTGGGTGAGAGCGATTGCCGACCTCATACGCCACCCTGCCTGCCAACGAGTTCGTTCTTGCAGTATTTCCGCAGCAAACCGGCGTACGCAAACATCTGGAGCGGCTACGCCGAGGAAACACGATCGCGGTGTCGTAATACCGATCCGCACCTTCACGGCTACGTGGGTGAGAAGAAGTGCCAGGATAGTTGTGAGTGCGGCTTGTTGCTCAATGACGATTGTGGTTGCAGTCCATGTGGTGCAAGCGTGTGCGAACCGTGTGACTCAGGGACGTGCTCAGCGGGCGCCGGTGGATGCTCCAGTTGCAACTGACCCAGGCTGCCCAGAGCCCATCACTGCGAACGTGATCTCGTTGCGACGAACGCGTTCAGCGAAGCATCAAGATCGAGTTTCGTCTCCAAGAACTCTTGGGGTTCCTTACCCAAGTGCTCTAAGTGATGGGTGGTCGCGAGGCGGTAGGTCAGGTAGCGAAAAGCGGGTGCATCGTCGGCACGACCGGCTTTGAGTAGCTCGAGGCCTTTCGCTTCCGAGAACGTGGACCCGCCCGCCACATACTCGCAGTAGCCTTCGTTCTTCCAATGCGGTAGTCGCAGGTAACGCAGCAATCCCAGCCTGCGTGCCAAAAGATGGTGAGTGCATTCGTGCGCGATGACCTCGTGGAGCAGGCGTTGGTTGTAACGCTTGCGATCATTGAAGCACGTGTTTGCCGGGATGTCCGTGCGATTCAACACCGTGTTGCCCGTCATCACGAAGGCGGCGCCAAAAGCGCGTGAGGCGCGAGGGTTAAGCAGTCGGCGCCGCCACGGGTCCGCAGCCAAGAAAATGGGAAATCGGTCGCCGGCCTCGAATAAAGGCGAGTTCTCGACCCGCTCCCTTGTGAGCGCAAGTACATCCTCGATCTCTCTTGGGATCGGACGGTCGGAATGGATCTGGAACGGCCCCACCTCCGTCGAATACGCGAACACAGGATGTGGAAAGAAAGCCAGAAGCAAATAGCATCCGCCTAGAATCATGACCAAACGGTTGGCAAAACGGTGAAGGCGGGAGCGTTGCTTGCGTTTTTCAATCCGCTTTCGAATGAAGGTTCGGATGCGATTGATCATGGGCTTTGTTTCGTGGAACGGATCGGGGGCGAAACGGATCGGCTCAATCGCATGATTCGCAGGGGGATGGGTTCGCTTGGCATGCCAGCGTCCCGTTATTTTCAAAACGCCGTTGCGCGATCCGGATCGATGGCACAGTATCGAACCAGGCGTGCCTCTAAGCGGCTCACTTGAGTGCCTTGCTGGCTCAATGATTCGGGTGCCTGCGTGGCAGCAGCATCCGTTGTGACAACGTGAGCGTGTCCCCGAGTAGAGTATGGCCGTGGCCAGATTCCTACACGCGTGGTCAGACCTAAGATTCCCGATGGCACCCATCATGGCAGTTGAGAGAGCCCAAGAGCACCCACACACGCGATTGGTCCTGCTCAGATGCTGGACTCGAGGCTTTCACACCCCGCAGCTCTCTGCACCAGCGGCACACGGTCGGGCGCCAACGTGGGGTCGCTTCGTGACGTCCCTGTTCATTCATCCGTCGTTTGGAGTGTCGCTGCGAGGTGTTTGGTTTGCCCTGATCGCGATTCTAGCTCTCTTCGCATGCTTGCGTTGTGTTTCCACCGCACGCGCGGACGTCGCATCCCCGCCCAACGTGCTGCTGATATTGACGGATGACCAGGGTTGGGGCGATCTCGCGGTCCATGGGAACGAATCGATCCGGACGCCGACATTGGATCGTCTTTCGCAGCAGAGTGTGCGTCTCAACCGGTTCTTTGTTTCACCCGTGTGTGCGCCCACGCGTGCCGCGCTGCTGACCGGACGCTATCCCGAACGTGGTGGCGTCGCGGGCGTCACCGGACGCTTGGAAGTCATGCGATCTTCGGAAGTCACGTTGGCGGAACGTTTTCGCGCCGCTGGCTATGCAACAGGCTGTTTCGGCAAATGGCACAACGGAGCTCAGATGCCATTGCACCCGAACGGACAAGGTTTCGACACGTTCTTTGGTTTCTGCGGAGGGCACTTCAACTTTTACGACGACCCTGTGCTCGAACGCAATGGTGTGGAAGAAGCGACCAAGGGCTACATCACGGATCTCTTCACCGATGAAGCCATTCAGTTCATCAGCCGCAGCAAGAAGCAGCCCTATTTTTGCTACGTGCCTTTCAACGCGCCGCATGGACCGTTCCAGGTGGACCCAAACCTGTTCGAGCATTACCGAAAGACCGGTCTGGATCCCAAAACCGCAGCGGTTTACGCGATGGTGCAAAACATCGATGACAACGTAGGCCGATTGCTGCAGGCGATTGACGATCGCGGCGATGCGGACAACACCATCGTGATTTTCATGACCGACAACGGCCCCAACGGCAAGCGATACAACGGCGGGATGCGCGGCATCAAAGGGAGTGTTCACGAAGGCGGCTGTCGCGTGCCCTGTTTTGTTCGGTGGCCAGCGAGGTTGCAACCAAGGGACATTGAGCAAATCACCGGACACATTGACATCACCCCGACGCTTCAGGATTGGTGCGGGCTCACCGACACTGCGGCTGACAAACCTCTCGATGGCCAATCGTTAACGCAACTGTTGACGACCGGCCAAGATGCCGCGCTGAACAAACGTGTGATCTTGACGCTAAGACCGCAGTCAACGGCGCCGGGAAAGCTGTCTCGCGCCGCGGCACGCACGTCTGACTTTCGGTTGGTCATCGAAAAATCACGGACGTCACTGTTTGACATGCGTTCGGATCCTGAGCAAAGAACAGATGTCTCATCGGCTCACCCCGCCATCGTGAAGCAATTGACGCAGCAGATCGAAAATTACATCGACGAGACCAAGGCTTCCGTGCACGTGGATCGTCCGGTTCCCATCGTGAACACGCGTCCGGTATTCATCCCAGCGGTGGATGCGACGCTGTCGGGAGAGTGCGGGTTTGCTGATGAGGTTCCCTTCGCCCACAGCTGGGTCGACCGCTGGCAACAGGCTTCGGATTCGATCCAGTGGTCTTGCGATGTCCTCGATGCGGGGCGCTACGAACTCATCCTTCACTATGTTTGCGCCGAAGCAAACGTGCCGGTGGTCTTCAGCATGGCTGGCCAACGGGGGCAGCAGATACTACCGGTCGTCGACCATGTCGCGGTTCGTCGCCCTGATCTCGATCCCACAGCCAATCGCCGCATGTTGCGCTTTGGTCAACATCGCCTTGGGACAGTTGAATTGACAAAGGCGGTTCACGGTTTGAGCTTGAAACGCGGGACTGACGGCAATGCCATGATGGAATTGTTTGGCATCACGCTGCGGTCCGTCGACTGAGTCGATGATTGCTCCGCAGCGATTCGTCACCGTCTGCCAGTGCTTTGTCTGATTTTGATTTTGGGATCAGCTGAAGGGCGTTAGCCCGGATATTGCATCGGCCCATTGTTGATGCATTGTGTGTCGCCAGGTAGGTCGTTGATCGTCGAAGCGTGCGGTTCGGTGGCGATTCGGTCTATCGCCGCGCGGACTGCCCTCTACCCCCAGAGACGCCAGTTGCGTTGGGGGCCGACGTTGGATCCAGGCGATGGGTGCTCTTAATCACTGCGTCACAGTCGATCCATCACGTCGTCGAAAACGCTGGCCCACGGACAGTGGC
>JBCCYK010000097.1:0-21950 GCA_039189905.1 Planctomycetota bacterium | reverse complement strand
GTCCCATTCTGGACGTGGTGACCGTAAACCCGATCCAAGGCCGTTCCCACGCGCGGACGACGCTGTAAGACCTGAAGAAAACGGTCAGCAATCTGTTGTTGTTGCGCGGTCGAAGTTTGCGCCCCGACTCTTGTTGCAGGCAGCCCTGGAAGCAGCAACACCAGCAAAGCAACCACGGGCATTGGCAAGAACAAGCAAACGGCGCCGCGACCAGGACGCATCAGAAATGGCAAACTCACAATCTTTCCCCGAGAAGATTCCGGCAGTGCATTCGTTTGGCTGTCAGTATGGCGAGACCGGGCGCGTCGATGCAAATACTTCTGCAAAAAGAAACTTCTGGCCGATCGCGACCAAATTCACCCGCCCACGCGCAGCGAAGGGGGGGTCGAAATCGAGCTCTAAGCGAGATTTCGGGGAGGGCAGGGGTTTGAGGTCTTGTGAACGCGATTGTTCTCTTGCGACAGGCCCTCCCCGGCCACGCTTGCGCGGGCCGACCCTCCCACGGCCAAGCCGCGAGAGGGTGACAGAGGATGGGCATTGCTTTACTGGTGACGGCAGAACTGTTTGAAGAATGAGAATGCACGCGGGCAACTTTGCATGGTCGCCGTTCTCGAATGCCGATCCCGAAACACTTGCACTCAAAACAGGCGGCAGTCGGGCGGCTTGATGTGCTATGTTGCTTTCCTAGTGCTTCGTTCGCATTTGATTTTTTGGGTTGCAGTGTTCGTAGCTCGGCTCTCCGAGCCGAGGATTCACGGCTCGGAGAGCCGTGCTACTGAGAGACCAACCCCAACTTTAAGGATGGACAAAGCACTTGTCCCAGCATCCAAATTTTCACGCGTCCAGGCTCGGACACGGAAGCCTTACAAAGCAGGTGTTCCCGGCAACTGCACGAAACTCGGTTTCTCGAGGAGAAAGGTTTGTCATGACTGATACGGTGGACGGCAGCCTACGAGACCGGCTGGTCGAGTTTCGTGAGGATTTCGATCGGCTTCGGACGGAGGTCTCCAAACGCATTGTGGGGCAACAGCCCGTGGTGGACGGTGTTCTCACAGCGTTGATTGCCGGGGGCCATGTGTTGCTGGAAGGGGTTCCCGGACTCGGCAAAACACTGCTCGTCCGAACACTTTCAGAAGTCTTGGACGCGCCGTTCAGCCGGATTCAATTCACGCCCGACCTCATGCCGGCGGATTTGATCGGCACCAACATCCTGGTGGAAACGGAGTCGGGCTCCAAAGAATTTCAATTTCAACGGGGTCCGATTTTCGCCAACGTGGTCCTGGCGGACGAGATCAACCGAGCAACGCCAAAGACCCAATCCGCATTGCTCGAAGCGATGCAAGAACACAGTGTCACGGTCGCGGGGATCTCGCACGCCTTGGATGGACTGTTCTTTGTGCTGGCGACTCAGAACCCGCTTGAGATGGAAGGAACCTACCCGCTTCCCGAAGCCCAGTTGGATCGTTTCTTAATGAAGCTCTTGGTTCCCTTTCCCACGAGCGAAGAGATGGAGACGATCATGGATCGCACAACGGCCGGCGAGATCCCGCCACCGGAGCAGATCATGACCGCAGATCGGGTCACGCACTTGCGTGACTTGTCGCGTCAAATCCCTCTGGCGGACGAAGTTCGGAGGGAAGCCATCCGGTTGGTGATGGGCACCCATCCGGATCATGAAGCCACAACGCCGATGGTCCGGCAGTTTGTTCGCTATGGAAGCAGCCCGCGTGGCGCTCAGGCGTTGATTCTGTGTGCCAAGATCCGCGCGGTCCTGGACGGGCGCTTCCATGTTTCGCGCGACGACATCCGCGAGATGGCGTTGCCAACCCTGCGCCACCGCGTGATGCTGAATTTTGAGGGACAAGCGGAAGGCGTGGCCGTGGATGATGTGGTCAAAGATCTGTTGGAAAACACGGGTGCCGTGGCGGTGGGCTAACACGTGTTTGATTCTGAATTTCTCAAGCGACTGGAATACCTTTCGCTGTTGTCCAAACGCGTCTTTCGCGGCCAATTGTTGGCCCAGCGGCGGACGATGCAAGTTGGCGGCGGCATCGAGTTCGCTGATCACCGCGAGTACATGCACGGCGACGACTTACGTTACTTGGATTGGAACGTCTACGCACGACACGGCGACCTTCTGCTCAAACGTTTCCAAGAGGAAGAGGATCTCCATGTCTATGTCTTGCTGGATGGATCGGTGAGCATGGATCGGGCCGACGAAGGGTCGGCCAACAAGTTCTTGCTTGCGCGACAGATCGCGGCTGCGATCAGTTATATCGCCCTGGCGGACCTCGACCGTGTGTCGATTCTGAGCTACGACGATCGCGTGCGTGAAACGATGCCGTTGATGCGCGGCAAGGACAACATCTTGACCCTGCTGCGATTCCTGGAAAGTTTGCAATGCAGCGGACAGAGAACCGATCTCGCAACGGCCGTTGGAGACTTCGTGCAGCGCGCATCACGAACGGGCTTGGTGCTGGTCATCAGCGACCTTTACGACCAAGCCGGGTTTCGTGATGGCGTGGACCGCTTGCGCCACGCGCACTTCGAACCACACGTGATCCAAATCCACACGCCCGAAGAAGCGGAGCCAAAACTGCTGGGGGACGTGGAGTTGCTGGACTGTGAAACAGGCATCGCAAAGAAAGTCACCGTGACCGAACGCAAGCTTCGACAGTACCGCGAGCTGTTCCAGGGCTTCCTAGGCGAAGTCGAATCCTATTGCCGTTCACGCGGGCTCAGTCACACACGGACAACAACGGAAACCCCGTTTGACGCCGTGCTCTTGGGCATGATGAAAGCGTCCGCGGTGGGTTGATTGTATGTCGCTTTTTTCGCCGGATCGATTGCTTTGGTTGTGGGTCGCATTGCCGATCGTTGGCTTCTACATCCTGAAGACGCGTCTCCGTCGGCGGCGTGTGGCGACGCTCCTCTTTTGGGACCAGCTGTTTGAAGAAAAACGTCAACGCTCGCTTTGGCAGAATCTGCGTCACTGGTTGTCCCTGTTGCTGCAACTGCTCTTCGTTGGCTTGTTGGTCTTCGCTTTGGCCGATCCCCTTTGGAAGTTTCAATCCGACCAAGGTCAAGAGCTGGTTTTGATTGTCGACAACTCGGCCAGCATGAAGGCGATGGACCCGACAACAGAAGAGTCTCGGTTGCAACAAGCCGTCATGCGGGCGGAAGACGTCGTCCGCAGCCTGCGTCCCGGGGACAAGGCGGCGTTGATTTCGGCAGGCTCCAGCGTACGCGTCGTGGTGGGCATGACGGAGTTTGGCCCCACGATCGAAGAAGCGCTCGCGGAAATGCAAGCGACCGAGGGTCCTACCCTGGTTCCCCAAGCCATCCATGCCGCGCGGCGTTTGGCACCGGACCCGGAAAGGCGTCGAATCGTCGTGGTCACGGACGGCGGGTCTCGGGAGAAGGGCGGGTCTCGGGAGAAGAACGCTGAGGGTCTCAATCCAGCATCCGCGCGGGCAAGCGAGCCCACCAAGGCCGACATCACGCTCAGCAAAAGCGAGGGATCGCGTGACGACACGGACGTTCAGTGGGTGCAAGTCGGTCGTTCCCTGCCGAACGTCGCCATCAGTCGCTTTCAAGTCAGACGCTCGGCGACGGACCCGATTGGCTACGTCCTTTTGATCGAGATCCAGAACTTTTCCGATAAGGAGATTTCGACGCGTTTGACCTTGGATTTGGAGGACAATCTGATCGACGTCGTTCCAATCACGCTTGCTGCCGGCGACACGTTTCGACGTGTGTTTGAAGGCGCCTCCCAACAAGGCGGTGTCTTGACGGGCCGTATTGACACGGATGATGGCTTCGCGATCGACGATGTGGCCCGCGCCGTGGTGCCCCTGCGGCCTTCCATCCCGGTCACCTTGGTCAGCAACAATGAGACCGACTCGTTTTATCTACGCAACGTGTTGGAATCGCTCCCGCTGGTGCAACTCACAGACGCCGGCACGGACTTCGATCCCGAGCAAGCGTCGATTGACTCACTCACCGTTTTCGCTGGCGTCACACCGAAGTCGTTGCCACCAGGCCCAACCCTGATCGTGGGTGCATCCGAGAGTGGTTCCTCGCATGATGGCTTCTTTACGGTTGGTCCGGAATTGGCTTCGCCGATCGTTGCGAAGCAAGACGATCAATCGCCGCTGCTGCGTCATGTACGATTGCAAAATGTGATCCTGGAGGGTGGGCGCGACGTGGAGGTGAGCGATTCGCTCGGGGAAGCCACGACGTTGCTGGAAACCGCCGAAGGGGCCCGTGTCTTGGTGTCCGTCGAACGTGAGTCGGGACGCGTGCTCTTGTTGGCTGCGAACCTCACCGACAGCGACCTGCCGTTGCGCATTGCTTTTCCAGTCATGATGACCAACGCCATGAACTGGTTCTTTCGTCAGTCGGGTGACATGAACCCGTCTTTGCAAACCGGCCAAATAACGCACTTGCCTTGGGACACAGCGAACCTCCGTTCAGATGCGGGACAAGCCACCTTGGTGGATCCAGAGGGGCAGCGACAGCTGGTCACCGTCGACCAACGTCGCGCGTTGGTGGGCCCAGTCGACCAAACGGGCGTTTACGCGCTCGTATCCGACGACCTCGCGAGACCCACAGACTCAAATGGTTCAGATGGAAACGAAGAGGCACCGAAGTCAGCCCGCGAGCAAGTCGCCGCTGGTGCGCAGGGCCAGTTGATCGCTGTCAATCTGTGCGATGCCAAGGAAAGCGATTTGAGCATCGTCGCGTTGGATGAGCAGAGCGCCGCCGAACTTCCTCCCGCGGGATTTTCCGCCTGGCTCTATCTGGTGCTGATCGGACTCGCTCTCGTTGTCGCCGAGTGGGCCTTCTTCCAACGCCGCGTGATCGCTTAACACCAAGCTAGGAAGCAGAATTAGCACTCATGGCAATTGGCATCGATCCCAAGGTCGACTTCGCGTTTAAGCTTCTGCTTGGCAGTCCCGAGCATCCGACGATCACGTTGCACTTTCTCAACACGATTCTGAACCCCAGCATCGAGATCGTGGAAGTCGAGATTCTCAATCCGATCCTGGGAAAGCTGGACGACGGCGACAAACTTTCAATCCTGGATGTTGCCGCTCGCGATGCCAGCGGCCGACTCTACGATATCGAGATGCAAACGAGCCTCCCGGCGGGGCTTCCACAGAGACTCGCATACTACACCGCGTCAATGTACGTCGGCCAGATCGGTGAAGGCGACGATTACACTCGCCTGCGTCCTGCGATCAGCATCTGTGTTTTGGATGCGATCCTGATTCGCGACTCTCGCGTGATCCACAGCGAATTTCGCCTGCGGAGTCGTGATGGGCGCGTCGATCTGACTGACGGCTTGCAAATTCACTTGCTTGAGTTGCCGAAGTACGAGCCACCGAGCGATAATCAGGTGATCGATGATCCTGTCGAAGCTTGGCTTTGCTTTTTGCGACGCGCCGACCAAATGACGTCCGAAGAAATCCATGCCCAATTCAAACATCCCGCGTTCTCCGAAGCTGCCAAGGTCCTTGAAATGATCCAACGCACGCCTGATCAACGAAGCCAATATGAACTGCGACTCAAAGCACAACGCGACGAACAGGCCCGTTTGCAATACGCCATCGAGCAAGGACGGCGTGAAGGAGAAGCCAAAGGAAAGGAGGAGGGTGAAATACGAGGCAAGTTGATCGGCCAGATCATGGCTCTGGCAGGGCTTCTCGGGCAAGACACAGGACCGTTTCACGGTGTCGACATCAATTCGCTGGAAGCCAAGTTAAGAGAGTTGCGAGAAGAACTCCGCGACCGCGGCCTTTCATAGCACCTCCAAACAGGGATTTGTTTTGCTTCGCCAATCCGGTCATATCAAAAGCAAATCGAACACCGCGCAAACACCAATTGACTTGGATTGACACTTCTTGACGCTTGGCAGATCGGAGAGGTGACTTTGCTTTGGACGACTCCTCAATGGGCGTGGCTGATCGTTCCCGCAGCTTTGCTGTTGGTCTGGTTTCATTTGCGCACCTTGAGCGACTTTGCTCCTTGGCAACGCAGGGTCTCATTTGCGATTCGGTTGCTCGTTGCGATCCTCTTGGTCGCGGCGCTTTGTCGACCCATTCTCTTGCGCTCGACCCAGGAGCGGACGATCGTTTTTGCCATCGACCAGAGTGAGAGCATCGACGGAGCTGCTCGCAAGGAGACGGACGCGTTTCTCTCAGAAGCGATTGAGCAAGCACGTTCGGAAGGCATGGAAATCCGATTCCTGCCCTTCGATCGCGAACCGAAAGCGATTCAGAACGAGTGGCGACAGCCTGACTCCGAAACCGAAGCCGATGCTGAAACGCTGGCGAACGAGGACACGGATGATGCGAGTGAAAACGACGCCCAGGCCCCCAAGAGTTCCAAGTCATGGAACCCGCGTCGACGTGGCACGGACTTGGCTGCGGCTCTTCGCACTGCGGTTGCATCCATCCCGCCATCGCGTGTGCCACAGGTCGTTTTGCTGAGTGATGGGAACACGACCCATGGTGGGGATCCCTTGGTTGCGGCTGCGGAGGCGGAGGTGCCGATTTGGACCGTGCCGCTTCCGGTTCGCAGCGACCCGGAGGTTCAGCTGACACGCGTCGAAGCACCCGTTCAGGTGCGGCAGGGACAACCGTTCTATGTCGAAGTCGTCGTGACCAGCAATCATGACACCACGGGAACCATCGACCTCTATCGCAGCGACATTCAGATTGGCAAGGACAACGCGGAAACCGTTGAGATCAAGCAGGGCGAAAACCGGTTTCGCTTCAAGCAGACTGTTCTTGGCAAACGGCAAGAGACTTTCGCGGCGCGCCTGCGCGGCTTTGAAGACACGTTGCTTGATAACAACGAAGCCTCCACAGTCGTTTACGCCCAAGGTCGCCCGCGGGTCCTGTTGATTGATATCGACACGGACCAAACCGATTCGATGTGTTGGGCCTTGGATGAACAATCCATCGACGTCGAAGTTCGGCCACCGGAAGGCGTGCCGACCGATCTGGCCGAGATGCAGGGTTACGAATGTGTGATCCTGTCCAACGTGCCCGCGACAGCGATGTCGATGCGGCAAATGGATCTGATTCGGATCTACGTTCAAGACCTTGGTGGGGGCCTGATCATGCTGGGAGGCGATCAATCGTTTGGCCTCGGAGGTTACTACCGCACCCAGATCGAAGACATCCTTCCCGTGCGCAGCAACTTTGAGAAGGAACGTGAAAAGCCCTCGCTCGCGATGATGTTGGTGATCGACAAAAGCGGCTCGATGGGTGGCGAGAAAATCGAATTGGCCAAGGACGCCGCACGCGCCGCCGCGGAGCTGCTGGGCCCACGCGACTCGCTGGGTGTGATCGCGTTTGATGGCAATGCGTACACCGTTTCCGAGATTCGGACGGCTGCCGACCGCGGTCCCATCATCGATGCCATCGCCACGATCGAAGCGTCGGGCGGCACCAACATGTATCCCGCCATGGTCGATGCCTTGGACGCCCTCCGAGCGACCACGGCGAAACTCAAGCATGTCATCCTGATGACCGATGGCGTTTCTTCTCCCGGAGACTTTCAAGGTGCCGCGGGCGAAATGTCCGCCTCCCGGATCACCCTTTCCACGGTCGCGCTCGGCGAGGGCGCCAGCGAGGACTTACTGGAAGAACTCGCCGACATCGGTGGCGGTCGTTATTACTTTTGCGATGACCCGCAATCGGTCCCGCAAGTGTTTGCGAAAGAAACGGTGGAGGCCAGCAAGTCCGCAATCAATGAGTTGCCGTTCACGGCTCAAGTGGTTCGGCCGACGTCCGTGCTACAGGGGATCGAGATGGACCTCAGCCCGCTCTTGCTTGGCTATGTGGTGACGCGTCCCAAACCCACCGCCGAGTTCATCTTGGCAAGCGAGTCGGGGGACCCCTTGCTCGCGTGGTGGCGTTATGGATTTGGCATGACGGTTGCTTTCACCAGCGATGCCAAGAACCGCTGGGCCAGCGAATGGATGGCCTGGCCCGACTTCGGTGCGTTTTGGGCTCAAGTGATTCGGCATGCGATGAGAAAAGACGAAAACCGCGGGGTTTACGTGGAAGTCAATCGCGATGGAGACCGAACTCGCGTCGCCATGGATGCCGTCGACGACGATGGCCGATTCGTTGATCAAGCGGAGACAAGACTGACGGTGATCGACCCGATGCTCGGGAGGCGGCAAATCGCGATGGAACAAACCGCACCGGGGCGTTTTGAAGCATCGCTGGAGACACGCGATCGAGGCTCCTATCACTTCGATCTGGCTCAGACACGTGCCAACGGGAGTGCACAACGGACCTCCCGAGGCATCACCGTCGGGTATTCCGATGAATTGAGCTTGCTGCCCCTGGGCGAATCGACGCTAAAAAGGATCGCCACGACCAGCGGGGGGCGGTACAATCCGACTCTCGGTGCGATCTTCGAACCCGACGACCGGACGGCGCGGGAACCCCAACCGCTGTGGCCGTGGTTGTTGATGATGGCACTGGTCGTTTTCATTGCCGATGTGGCACTACGTCGCGTGGATCTATCTCGAACCGTTTGAGGCATCCCAATGAAGTCACTTCATGAAATCTTGGCCCCGCTCCAACGACGTCTTTGGATGGCGTCCATCATTCGCGGGTCCACGCTTGGTTTCCTGATGGGCGTTGCAGGCGCCTTGATGCTGGCAATCGCTCGGCTGTTCGATGCCAGTGACATCCCATGGTGGATGCCCGCGGTGGTGGCGGTCTCCGGTGCCGTGCTTGGTTTCCTATACGGTTGCGTCGAACCCGGACGCGCTGACGCCGCTGCACGCTTGCTGGACCATCACTTTCAAACCAAGGATCGATCTGTCACTTGGCTTCAGTTCGCCGGTTCGGCGGAACCCACGGAACTACAACGTTTGCAGATGGAAGAAGCCGAGCAGCACTTGCAATCGCTCAACCTGAACGAATGCGTTTCACTGAAAACGCCCCCGACGCCGATGCGTTGGGCGTCGGGCTTGGCCGTGCTCACTGCGCTGGTCATGGCGATGGGCGTGTGGATGGCCCCCAAGGCCGAAGCGAAGGTGGTGCTCGATTTGGCACAACAGCAGTCGGTGGAACTCCGCCAGACGCTCCTGCCCGAACTCGAAGAGTTGGTCGACGAAGATCCCGAGCTGGAGAAGCTCGTTGAGGAGCTAGAAGAGAAAGTCGATGAGATGGAACGCGAGACCATCGACGAGGCGGACCTCCTGGCCAAGCTCTCCGAAATGGAGCAGTCCCTGGCGGAAGCCCGTGACGCCATGCAAATGGAACTGACGGATGAAATGATGAAGGCTCTCGCCGCTGCGATGAAGCCCTCGGACGCGATGAAGAATGCCGCCAGTGCGATGGAAGCGGGCGACTATGACAAGGCAAGCGAGAAATTGGAGGCCATTGACCCCTCGAAGCTGGGTGACAAGGAACGCCGTGCCGTCGCGGATAACCTCAAGAAGATGCTCTCGAAACTGAAGCCAGGACAGCAGGGTCAACTCAGCGACTCGATCGGGGAGTTGGCCGAGGGTCTGGAAAGCAAGAACAGCAGCCAATGCAAGCAGTGCCTTTCCAAGTTGGCTTCCGCTTGCAAGAAGCAAGGGAACTGCAAGAAGATTGGCAACTGCATGATGTGCCAGCTCAATCGATTGGCGCAGTGCAAGAGTGAATGCCGTGGTCAGTGCCTGTCCAACAAGGTGGCCAAGTCCAATCGACCTAGCACCAAGGCCGGCATGGGGGCCAGTGGCAAGCCCTTTGGCGACGAAGCCACTCGCTTGAACAGCACACGAAAGCAGGAAGAGCTGACGGGTGTTCAAGGCGAGGGGCCAAGCGAGACCGAGATCATGCAGGCACCCGAGGGAGAACAAGAAGCGTTTCGAAAGTACGCGACCAAGTACGACCAGTTTCGCCGGGAAGCGGAAGCCGTGCTCAACAGCGAACCGCTCCCCATGGGACACCGTGAAACCGTCCGCACCTACTTCGAAGCCATCCGCCCGGACTCGTCCGACAGCGTGAACGCTTCAACGCCGTAGACCGGATATTTGAGTTTCAGAAAACACGGGGCTGACGCGATCCCATCACAATGACCGCCTGCCTATCAGCCGGATCGCGTTAGCGACCGTTTGCCACTGTCTATCAGCCGGATCGCGTTAGCGACCGGTTCTCACGCAAATTCAATTGTGTCCGCATAACAAGGAGCGAACGCTCCCCGCTGATGCAGTACCCGGATTAGGAACAATCGGTTGTTTAGCCGGGTGCCCGACACGGTCCTTCATTGCGTAAGGCCCCCTTTCGCACCAGAAACACGCCATGCGCATGTCCCAGGCTTCACCGCACTTCCCAGTGCTTTGTCCAGATTTGATTTGAGGGGTTGCAGTGTTCGTAGCTCGGATCTCCGAGCCGAGAACCCACGCCTCGGTGAGCCGTGCTAGTAAGAGATCGACCCCAATTCGAAGGATGGATGAAGCCCTGGTGCTTCGTCCATGTTCGATCTCAGGATTGGCTGAAGAGCGGCGGCTGACATGGATACCGTCAATGAATGGGCAGCCAGTCTTCGGGAGTAGCTACAATGCCCACTTTGCCGGTCCCCAGCCGGGCTCGGGTCGGAGCCGACCCGACGAGAGAGGTGCATGACCACGAACAAGGAGAATGGGATGGCTCAGTGGGAAACGATGACGCGTTTGTTTGATCTGCTGCGGGAGATGGCGACGGAGTTTGCGTCCACCCTGCCCGAACAACACTTCAATGAACCTCGAGGCGGAAGCAACAGCCCGAAATGGATCACGGGCCACCTGGCATTGGGAATGGATTTTGGCCTCAGTCTCTTGGGTGAGCCGACCAAGGAGATCGAAGTCATGATGCCCCTGTACGGGCCCGGCAGTCCGGGTGGCCGCGTGGACGATTCGAAGACGTGTGCCGAGTTGGTCGAGCACCTGCGGTCCGTCGGTGATCGTCTGAAAGAAAAGGTACCGACAGTCAGTGATGAGGTGTTGGGCCAACCCCAATCGACACCCTTCTTGTCCACCGAACTACCCACCGTGGGTGACTTGCTTGGACACATCTACACGACCCACCTGGCGCTTCACACGGGCCAGCTTTCCCAAATCCGTCGCGAACTTGGGCTCCCAAGTCTGTACCAGTTCTAGCCCGGATATCACATCCGAACCAATAACTTTGAATCTAAGCAGAACCGTGAGCTAACGCTCTGCGGCTGATGCAATACCCGGGCTAGATCCCACCCATCCTCTCGTCGTCCAAAACATCCGAGTGCATTCCGATGAAGAGACTTGTCGTCGCGTTGTCCGCTTTCATTCTGTTGCCCCTGGTGGCGTTTTCCGAGTCACCCTTGACTCGCGTCGAAGACTTTGAGTCCGATTCGGCGCGGGACGTGGTGTCGAAGTTCAAGGAGAGGATCGCCTTCTTGGAGGCACGCATGGATGAACAGCTTGCCTCGGCGGACAAAGATCTCAGGACGGGCCTGAAGGAAGCGCTCGCATCGTCCGTCGCCGCTGGCGAACTGAAGGAAGTCGAGCGGATTTCCAAGTTCTTGCAGCAAGATCCAGGCGACCAGGGAAAGAAGCCTGTGCAAACCGATGTGGCCGTCTTGAGGAGACGGGTTGCCGAACTCGAACGCAAGCTTGCACTGGCAACTGCGACGGATCCCATCGTCGGTAAATGGCGTTATCACAACAACAACATTTGCGATTACACCGCCGATGGATGGGTCACGCTCAATGGAAAAGCCATTGGACTTTGGAGACGTACGACCGGCCGGCAGTACGTGGTTGCGTTCGTCCGGGCATTTGCGAAGGGTGTCTCTGACGACATGGTCTTATCCGCTGACGGCAAGACCATCGCAGCGTCCGGAGCCAAAGGCCAGAAGTTTCAGATTGTTCGCTTGCCTTGAATCGGCACGTTGGCGGACCCGAGACCCAGTCATAAAACGAGCCCGCGTCAGCGAACGATCACGTACTTGCCCAGTGGCACTTGTTCGAGAAGCAAGGTATCCCGCGCGAAGTCGATCACGCGATACAGGTTGCCGCCCAGCGTGAAACTGCTCGCCAGATCGATCCGCTGCGGCTGCATTGCTTGCCGCATGAATTGCCGCTCGACTTCCAACATCTCCGCTTCGGCTTGCTCGGTCGCTTGGCGCATGGCCTCCGCAACAGCCTGTTCTTTCGAAGGCTCCAACGTCCCGGACGGATCTCCGGTCGATCCAGCGGCGGCTTCCACGGCCTCAAACTGACGTCGTTCGCCCTCCAATCTCGCTTGAGCCCGCAACTGGCGTAGCTCACCGCTCAATCGCTGGACGGTCGATGCGAAATCGGCGAACTGTGTGGCAGGTAACTGGACCTCTTGCTGCGTCTGTCCCCGTACGAACGAGATCGTGACTGACTGATCGCCGAATCGCAGGGTCGCCGTGCATGCGTCGTCGGAGGACTGGATCAACGATTGCAGAACGATCGTTCCGGAATCGGTCGATCTCGCGGCTGTCCGCAGTGCTGTCGTCAAACGTGGCACGTTGGTTCGGACCGTGGTGTCCGGTCGGGTGCGGGTGCGTCGCTGAATCTCCAAACTGGGAATGGTGGGGTCACGCCCGATGGGAGCAGCGGCAGCGGGCGGGTTTCGAACAGGGGGCGTTTGCCCGTCGGCGATCCCAGCGACCCAGCCGACGGAAGACAAAGCGACGAGTCCGAGCCAGACAGATAAACAGAGGGTCCGTTGTGTTGCGTGCATAATCATGCCCCACATCGTAGTCACTCGTACCCTCAAACCCCGTCGGTGAATCGAGAATTCTCCAGGGAGACCGGCTCTCCACGATGGCGGAGGCATCGGTGTGAGCGATCGCTACATTCCTGATCTTCGATTCAAGCCGCAAAGTTGGAAGGACCGATACCAGCCTTGGTCGGGTCGTTGAACCATCCTTCTTGCGCGACAGGTCCTTGCGTGCGTTTTCACACAGTCGTCTCCGCCGTCGCGTTTCTAGGAGCGGGCATTTCGCAGGTCGCTTGGAGTTCTGAGCCAAGCACCTCGCCCACCAACGCTGAATCGCGTCAGGTCGGTGAGTGGGTTCCCGTGGAAGATCGTGACGTTGCTACCAGGGAACCGGTCATGACGTCCGATTCCGATCACATCGTCGCATCCGCGCCATCGCAGGATGCCTTCCCAGCCATCGAACCTTGCGGCTACACCGCGTCGGGCGAAGCCTGCGATGGCTGGACCACGAACATGGCCACCAGTGATGTGTGCCTTTCCGCCTACCAGGACTGCGGGAGTCTCTGCAGCGGGCAAGAAGATGGCATGCGTCTACGTCGCTTCGACTTGGCGTTTGTCTCAAGCGAAGTGCTGTTCATTGGGCGAGATGCCGATGACTTTCGCTTGGTTGGTACCGATGGTGGGACCAACTTCTTCGAAGAGTCACTGTCGCACGGGTTCGAACCCGGGTTTCGTCTTGGCCTCGGTTTACGATTGTGGGGCAACGGGTTCGTCGAGGCCCGACACGCACGTGCGGGTGGTTGGGAAGCGACGGGCGACTTCCAACCCCTTCCTGGCGACCCCGGTGCGATCGCGGCACGCGGGACCTTTGAAGCGGACTACCACAGCACCGACATCAACTTGGTCGCCGAAGATCCCGTGCATAACGAGTACCAGCTTCTGCTCGGCCTACGCTTCATCGAACACAATGACTCCTTCAACGCCACGCTTAATGACAGCCAAGTCGTTCCCAACGTCGAGAGCTACGAGGGCAGCGCGGACAACGCGATGTTCGGTGTGCATGCTGGATTTCGTACCGGTTGGTTTTACCGACGTTCCGTTTGGTCACTCAACGTGCTGGGCGGCGTTCTGAACAATCGGATCAAGCAAACGGGGCCGCGATACGCCACGGCCTTGGTGGTGGACGGCGTTGCCGACCCGTTGTTCTCGATCGAAAGCGAAGAGGTTTCGATCTTCGCCGACATCGAAGGTTCAATCGCTTATCCGATTCTGCCATCAACTTATGTGCGAGTTGGCTATCAAGGTGTCTTCATGGACAACGTCGCGACGGTCACGCGGCAAGCGGGCAGCCCTGACGAACCCGACGCGATGGAATTCCACGGCGGATTTGTGGGCCTGGAGTTTTATAGGTGAGAGGTCGAAGGTGAGAGGTAGAAGGTAGAAGGTTAAAGTGGGCAGCACGAGTCCACTCATGAACAACTGTTACCTGTTACCTCCTATCAAAACAACTGGACCCTTGGGCCATCGATCCAAGAGGCCTCGAGCTCGTCGCGGTCCGTGAGCACTTCGTCCACTGCGGTCGCATTTGACTCGAGTGTTTGCTCGTTCAGATAGTTGATGATCGCCAACGCGTCGAGCGCGGTGACGAAACCATCTTCGTTCACGTCGGTGGCGACTACCTGAGCATTTGCACTGAGACCATCGGATTCGGATTGAGCGTCCAATCGATTGAGATCGTTGATCACCAGCAACGCGTCCAAAGCGGAGACGGTGCCGTCGCCATCGACGTCAAACGCATTCGCCCGCGGATCCGTGCTGCTGCCATCAGCCGCGTCGACATACAGGTCGCTGATATCAACGTCGGTTAAGTCAGGCGAAACGATGTCCCATCCGATCAGATCGAACATGCGCAAATCGATGGACGTGAGCGACTCGCTGACACCGGCATTCAAGGTCGGGCCCATGATGCCGGAATCCGGGGTCACACCGAATTCGCGCCAGTGACTGGTCTGCTGACCGCTGAAAACGTCGGCCATCGGCACTTCAACGGCGGGGTTCTCGGTACTCGTCCAATACTCATCACCGAAATCGGTCATCGCCTGCACGTTCGGGCGAAGCTCACGCGTGAAGGTTTGAAACTGTTCGAACGGATTCGCCGCATCGGGGTCCGGATCAACCTGCGGGTTGAACAGATCCAAGCCTTCCGGGAAACGGAACAGGTCCATGGGTGTTGGCGCGATGGTGGCACCAAAGAAATCGACCGAGGAGATAAAGCCCAGCACATGTCCGATCTCATGGATGGCAACGGCCAAACCATCAAACTGGGAGCTCGAAAGTGCTCCGTCTTCGTCAAAGTCCAGCACGAAGGTGGACTCGCCCGAATCGAGAGTCACCAACTCATCTGTCAACTCGATCCGGCCATCGGGTTCCAGATAGGTCGGGTCGTCCGGTGTCAGCGTCCCCAATGCTTTCAGCGTCGCGCGGTTGACGGACAGCAGCCCACTGGATGAAGCAGCGCCGCTGATCGGGACGTTGACGTTTCCGGAAGTCGGATTGTCGATGCCCTGTTGCACGAAGGTCGTGCCGGGCTGAAGGTTGAATCGCAGCTGATCATTCTCTGGCAGGTACTGAACAATGCGATCGTCCAAATCATCGATAGGAGGACTGGCATCGGTGCGTCCGCTGCGATCGGGCAAGGACGCGACCCCATCGGCTCCGACAACAAACTCGTCCACGGCATCCTCGATCAACAGTTCCCGAAGTGTCGGGTAGTCGACCAAGCCCGTTTCAATGGACGCTTGCCCCAGGATGCCGTCCCCCAAAGAAGCAAAATCCATGTCGATGAAAACGGTGACCGGATCCGCGATGTAGCTTTCCCAAACTTGGGCAGCCAACTCCATGGTTTGCAGCGCTGAAGGCACCTGCCGAATCGCGGGGCCAAAATTGAAGCGGATGTCGAACGGTAAATCCGTCCCTTCTTCCACCGACAGCGGCCCCATCATGGCGGAAGCCGTCGCAGCCGCAGTCCCTTCGCCTTCCTCCGCTTCGGGCGAAAAAACCACCGCCAGCAACCGCCGCTCCTCCAAGCCCTGCACGGTCAATCGGCGCGGTTTCTTGCTTCGTCTTTGTCGGGTCATCATTGCGGTGCAGAGTTATGAATTACAAGGGGATTCAGCCCGACCAAATCTGAGTATAGTTCGAGGGCCTCGAGATTTCGATTGACATCACACGGAACGGCATGATTTCCAAGGCAACCAACGAAAGCTTGATGACCCGCCGTCAGACGACGTGAGGGTGCTGTCCCATGACAGGTCGATCTGCAACCGCGGCAGGTTAGAAGCCGCGTGCTTTTCCCAACCCGAAGCTTGACGTTCTCACTGAGATCCTATCTGACAAAATCAGCCGAATCGCGTTAGCGACCGGTTCGCACGCGTTTCCCAGTTCATTCGCAGAACCGTGAGCTAACGCTCATCGGCTGATGCAACTGTTCGGTTAACGCACGGCGTCTCATCCTTGAAGTCATGATCGAATCATTCATGACATCACATGTTCATCGCAATGACTGGCGGAACTGACGGATCAGCGGCGTTTCGCCGATCTCAAAGCGTCTACCCAGGACGGCATCGATCATCACGGGAGTCAACCCCGGCAGCTGATCACTCTCATCGATCGCTCGATAGTCCGTTCCAGTCAGCTTGAGCATGCTCAAGGACCGACCGTCATGTCGCCAAACTTCCGGAATGCCCATCGCGGCGAAGAGCGGCATCTTCGCAATGGCCGACGACGTCAACTCGACCTCGACAACTAGGTCCGGTGGTGGGTCAATCGCAAGATCGACCTCTTCTTTCCGCCAGATCGATTCGACATGCTCGATGTAATAGGATTCGTCTGCCTCAAATGCCCGCGTCAGATCATCCCGTTTGAAAGTGGTGGAAGCCACACTGCGAATGTCGATTTCTTTCTCTTCCGTGAACGTCTCGACAATCCGACCGATGAACCGCCCCAGTTCTTCATGTTGCCGTCGCGGACTCATCAGTTCCAGCTCGCCTCGATCATAAGTCATACGTGGAACCGAACCTTCACGCTGATCGCAAAGATCCAGAAAGGTCTGCCATGCGATGTTGCGCAGCAGCGTTCGCTGTTCACCAGCTTGAAGCGTCGTTGACACGTGTGTACGCCTCGTTTGCGTGAGACTGTCTGTTTCGATCGCCAAACGATTCCCTCCCATCGAGCTCGCCCTCCGCGGTGGTTCTTCGAAACAAGAGAAACCAGGTACCCGAGGACACCAGGATACGGTCTTCAGGAGCGTAGGCAAAACGCCGCGATCATGTTGAAGCGGTTCCCGCAGCGGTTTGAACCTCGTGCGCCAAGGCAAAGAGATTGGTGTACCGGGCATGAGCTTCCGCTGCGGTGGCACGGCTCAATGCCATCTCGAGTCCGTTGTTGGCTTGCTTGTCGCAGGGACCGAGCATCAGGAAGCCAAGCTTGCCGAGCGCAAATTGCTCGCAGGCCTCAGTGGTCCGCCCCCCCGCAAGTTCATGGGGCGATGCATAGGAAAGCGAGTGCTTGCGTGGCATCACCTTCTCCGTGGATGAACCGCTTTCACGCGCGTGTTCGAAGTCGATCAATACGACGCCGCGTTTCCCGGTTGAAACCAAGATATTTTGTGGCGAAAGATCACCGTGGAGCCAGCCACAACAATGCAGGTACTGGACGATGGACACAAGTTGCAAGAAGACGTTGACGGCTTCGCTGCGACCGACGGATTCATCGGGCTTGCCTTCAACCCTGGTCCGTTTGTCGAGCCAAGCTGTCAGGGGCTCTCCATCAATGTACTCCGTCTCCAACCATTGGCGACGATCTCGCGTGACGCCATGCCCGAGATAGCTGGCAATGCCGGGATGCCTGAGGGAGCGCAAACACTCCGTTTCCAACCGATTGACGGCAGTGCGATCGCGAAGCTTCATGACCGTCTGCTGACTCCCCCCTCGCCGGCGCACCAAAAACACGCGACTGCGAGGTGTCTGCGACAAAACCTGGTCGACCACGTAAGCCCGGTCAAAATCCAAGCGATTGAATCGCAACCCCTTCCAATGATCACTCAAGGAAGTCATCGGACGCCAAGAAAATCAACGATCGGAAATCGCCAATCCACCATCATCAAACGCCTCCCGACGCCGAAAACAAGGCCAGGAAGAAGGAGATGTAGACAAACCCGACGATGCCCCCAACGAAGATCACCACAAGGGGCTCCACCAACAGACTCAGTCGTTTGATCGCCATTTGCAACTGTTCATCGTGGTAGTCGTTGACCTGTTGCAAGACCTCCTCCATTTGACCGGTGTCTTCGGCCACGGCAACCATGCTGGCCAACATGGGTGTGAATGAGCCCTTGTGGGCCAACGAGGGAGCCAAGCCGTCTCCCGCAATCACCGCCTCCCGAGCGGCTGCCACCCGGCTCGCAAGGAAACGGTTGTAGTGAAGTTTTTCAACGGTCCTGAGTGCCTCAACGACGGTGATGCCGCTACTTAGCATCGACTGAAGTGATGACGCAAAGGTCACCGTTCCGCCGACCCGCAAAACGTGACCAATCAGGGGAACGCGTAACGCAAACCGATCAATCTGAAACCGCGACGGCGGCCAGAGATAGAAGACCACAATTGCGAGAATAACGCCGACCCCAATGACCACCGTCGCCGCCCCGTTGACCTGAATCCAATCCGAAATATTCAGGAGCGTCTGGGTCATCCCCGGCAACTTTCGGCCCATCGCGTCGAGCGCCTTTTTGATCTCAGGAATCACGATGACCACCATGTAAATGGCCACCCCGATCGCGGCGACTGTGACAAAGGCGGGATACGCGAGCGCGGTGATCGTTTGCGAAAGGTTCCGTCGACGGTTGGACAAGGCCTTCGCACTCTTATCCAGCACGGTATCCAAGTTCCCCGTCAGTTCCCCGACACGCGTCATCTGAATGGCAATCTGCGGGATTCGCTTCTCGGCCTCAAAGGCATCGGCCAGTGACTGGCCGTCCTGCACCGCATCATTGATCCGCCCGACCATCCGTCGCATCGGCGCGAATCTTGCCTGCTGCTGACACGTCCTCAGTGCCGCCAACAAGGTCACGCCACTTCGCAGCATCACGGCAACTTGGGAAAGCATCACTTCGATGTCAACGCCCGGAGGCGGGATGTACTGGAACGGATTGAGATAGGTCGCTAGCCACTCCAGCGGAGTGATCCTCTCAACCTGCTCCTCATACTTGACCAGCTTGAGGCCGCGGGCGCGCAGCGTGGCGTTCAGGCTGGAAGGTGCATCGGACTGCTCCAATCCGCGTTGCACTTGTCCTTGTTCGTCGCGAGCGATGTAGCGGTAGCCAGGCATGATTTAGAAATCCACCACGTTGGTCAGGACTTCCGGTAAGGAAGTGGTGCCAGACAACAGCTTCGCAACCGCATCGTCCATCAACCCAGGGGTGCCCGCATTTCGGATTTCCTTAAGCAACTCTGACTCTTCGGCATTGTCATCGATCATCGCCGCGAGCTTCTGATCGATCGCCAACATTTCAAACATCGCGACACGACCGTTGTAGCCTCGACCGGCGCAGTAGACGCAGCCGGTCGGCTCATAGATGGTCTTGTCGGCAAGGTCGCGGCGTCCAAGCGACAGGGCTTCTGTCATCGTCATCGCACGCGGCTCGCGACACTGGGGGCACAAACGACGCACCAACCGTTGTGCGATTGCCATGCGTACGGTCGCGGCGATCAAGAAACGCTCTAGTCCAAGATCGGCTAAACGAGTGATCACACCCACGGCAGTGTTGGTGTGCAGCGTGCTCAACACCAGGTGACCCGTTAGCGAAGCCTTGACGGCGATGTTCGCCGTTTCGCTATCACGAATCTCCCCGATCATCACGACATCAGGGTCATGACGCAGGATGCTTCGCAACGCACGATGGAAACTGACGCGGTCGGTCCCGTCGACTTCCACCTGAGACGCTTCCGTGATCTCGTACTCGATTGGGTCCTCCACCGTGATCACGTTGCCACCGCGTCGGGCCAGCAGTTCCGTGAGCGCAACATAGAGTGATGTGCTTTTGCCACTGCCGGTTGGACCGGTCAGCAGGATCATGCCATGGGGACGGTTGATGGCCGAACGAAACAGTCCGATCCCCTGATCGTCCATCCCCAAACTCTCCATCGTCAGCGAGGCCGATGCGCTGGCCAGCAATCGCATCGTGGTTCGCTCGCCGAATCGCGTTGGCAGCGTTGCAACGCGAAGATCCAGCTTACGACGGTTGGGCCCAACGCGGGTGTTGAAACGTCCATCCTGAGGAGCACGCTTCTCCGCAATATCAAGACCCGACATGACTTTCAGGCGGCTTGTCACCGGCCCCTGAGCATCCTTTGGCAGCTCGCGATAAGTCTCCAAGGCACCGTCAACGCGAAACTTGACTTTGAACGAAGTCTCGGTTGGCAAGAAATGGATGTCGGAGGCGTCACGCATCACGGCAGCGAGCAAGACTTCATCACAGATGGTGGCCGCGTCGTCCACCTCCGCAGCATCCCCGCGTCGGGCCGCACCCGGACCGGCAACGCCAGCGGGCATCGAGATACCGCCGTAAATGCGCGTCAAAACCTCGCGAAGCCGCGCCGGATCCGTCTCGATCATCTGGACATCGCAGCCGGTCGCTTTGCGAATCGCCTGCGCCGTCGTTTGATCGTCAATGTCACAGCAGGCAACCTGCACCACGCCGTCCAGCTCGCACATTGGCAACACCGACTTCCGCAGTGCCAAAGATGCGGGGATCTTCAACGCCCAGACGGGATCCACTCGAACAGACTCGATCTCAAGCAGTTCCTGCTCAGAGGCCGTCGAAGGGATGCTCGATGGACCGACGACGCTCATGAAATTCTCCTTTGCCTCAGACGGGCAAAGCGGTCCGCCACGATCGCGGGGTTGTGCGCGTACGCCATTGCGGTCCGCTCACTGATCAAGCCTTGTTTCATCAGTCGAGCCAGATCTTGATCAAGCGTCTGCATGCCCGCGTTCGAACCCGACTCAATCACCGAGTAGATCTGCTGGCTCTTGCCACTGGCGACCAAGTTGGCCACGGCGGAATTGACACGCATGATTTCACTCGCGATCACGCGACGCTTGACCTCGTTGGACCCCCGTTTCTCGTCCGCGACGACCGCAGGCCCATCCGCCACGATCAGCTTTTGGGAGATGTTCGCTCGAAGCACCAAGGCCAACTGGCGGCGCACGCCGGCTTGCTCCTCGGCGGGAAAAACACTGGTGATTCGCTCAATCACCCCCACGCTGTCGCCAGCGTGTACCGTCGTGAAAACGAGGTGTCCCGTTTCAGCCGCCGTGATCGCGATCCGAATCGTCTCCAACTCACGGATCTCGCCCACCAAAATCACGTCCGGGTCCTGCCGCAAAGACGCCACCAAGGCATCCTGGAAGCTCGGACAATCGATGCCCAACTGGCGCTGATGAACCAGTGACCGTTGGGACGGGTGCAGGTACTCGACGGGATCCTCAATCGTGATGATGTGGGATTGGTGTTCGCGATTGATGCGATCAATCAGTGTCGCCAAGGTCGTCGATTTACCGCTGCCGGTGGGGCCCGAAACAACGACCAAGCCATCACGAAGATCGGCCAGGGAATACAAGGAGTCGGGTAACCCCAACTCGGACAACGGACGAATCGTGTCATCCAAACGTCGAATGGCAATCGCCATCACACCTTGGCTGACGTACACATTGAATCGATACCGAGACCCATCGCGTCCGGTCAGCGATCCATCGATCGCGCCGCGACGACTCATCTGATCATCCAGCGACTCCCCCACCATGAAGTGGGCCAAATCGCGAATCTGCCCCGCGTCCAGCTCGGAATACCCTTCCGCGCGAAGCATTCGGCCCCGGTTGCGAAAGAAGGGAAGCTCGCCGCTACCCAAGTGCAGATCTGATGCACCGAGCGCGACACAATGATCGAGCAGCTGATGCAATCGATCCTCCGCGGATCCGGCTAGGAACGTCTTGGCTATCTCGATGGGGTGAATCGCAAGGATTTCAGAGGGTGCGGGCGTACTGAACATGGTCCAAGTCTTGTTGAACTGCGTCCCGCCGTCAAACGAAAGCATCCGTTTGCGGCCAAAGCTTCTGTGTCGTTTTTTGCAATACTTCTAACTGATCGCCACCAAAATTCACCCT
>JBCCYK010000096.1:0-22033 GCA_039189905.1 Planctomycetota bacterium | reverse complement strand
TTGTGAACGCGATTGTTTTCATGCGACATGCCCTCCCCGGCCACGCTGACGCGGGCCGACCCTCCCGCGACACGCCGCGGGAGGGTGATCTTGGCTTGGCTGCGTTTCTCTAGTGGCGATCAGCAAGAAGTCTATTTTTCGCTTTGCATCTGTGAGTCAAGGAGCGTTCAATAGGGCGACCTTCTACTCGCCCGGACGCCATTGCACATGGATTGCCCATCCACCGAACGATTGCGACATCTCTGCACGGAGATGACCGGTGATGATGGCGAGGAAACCCTGGTTGCGCACGTGAACGCATGCGAGGAATGCCAAGGAGAGTTGCGGGATATTGCCGACGGTCTTGCCGCAGACGCTCTGCCGCTTGAAAACCTGGCATGGGTTGTCAATTCACAAGCGCTTCAGGAGCGACTCGACGCGTTGAAGCTCCAACGCCGTTCACCCCATCCCCAACACGCTTTGCAATACGAGGATCTGCGACCCTGGATACAGGAGGGTGACACTGAGATCGGTTCCATCGATCACTATGATCTGGTTCGCTGCATCGGCCGCGGCGGGATGGGCGTTGTCTTTGAGGCCTTGGATCGCCAGCTGCGACGCCCGGTGGCCATCAAGGTGATGTCGCCCGCACTTCTGGTGGATCCAACCAACAGCGAACGCTTCTTTCGTGAAGCCCGTGCCGCGGCCGCAATCAACTGTGCTTCTGTGGTCTCCATTCACTCCGTTGCAAAGATTCGCGACCTTCCCTATCTCTCGATGGAGCTCGTGGAAGGAGAGTCGTTGCAACAGTTTTTGGAACGTGACGAGGAACTGCGAGTCGAGCGTGCGATCGAGATCGCAACGCAGATCGCCGAGGGGTTGCAAGCTGCGCACGCCACCGGAGTCATCCATCGCGACATCAAACCCTCGAACGTGCTGATCAGCACGAAGACGGGTTTGGTCAAACTCACGGATTTTGGATTGGCCCATCAGGTATCCGAAAATCCCCTGACCGAGACGGGGTCTCTTCTTGGCACACCCGAGTATCTGGCGCCCGAGCAGATTCTAGGCAATCGCGCCGACGAGCGCAGCGATCTTTTCAGTCTTGGAAGTGTCTTGTATCGCATGTGTGCTGGGAGGAATCCGTTCACGGCTTCCGCACTTGTCGCCACGCTGCACCAAGTCATCACCTGCGACCCCGCTCCCTTGGCAGATCAAGACCCACGGGTTCCCATTTGGTTATCGGACTTGATCGGAAGACTTCACGAGAAAGACCCTGAGAATCGAATTCAATCCGCCGACACGGTCGTGCGTGCTTTGACGCAGCACAGGTTGGAAGACGCAACTCCATCGCGACCCCGATCAACGGATCAGAGTCAAGCGTTGTTCGCGCTTGGAAGTGTGGTCTTCCTGGCGATAGCGATCGCCCTGCTTTGGACTTTTTCATCGGTTGATGACAAACCGACTCGCGGAATGGAGGGTGAGCTCTGGGTGGCACGCGATACGAACGAACTCCTCGAGCTCTTGAGTGATCAGGAAGGCGACTTGACGATCAAGCTTCGGGCGGGGGAAACCTATGATTTGGATCCCGTCGAGTTGCTTGAACGCAATGTCTGTCTCGAGGCATCTCCGGGGCCCGCGCCGCGACTTGTCTTTGCCGATCGGGCTGAGCAAGCCGCCCTTTCGTGCGTCCATGGGCGACTGGAGCTACAGGGCCTCCAAATCGAGAGTGTCGCCCCTACTTGGGAGGATTATGGCGACGCGCCGTTGATCCGGTGCGAGTTCGGGTCGCTTCTCATGCTCGATTGCGATGTTGTCGGCGAACGCCGTGGAGCCATTCAGCTCATTGAGTCGGATGGTGAGATCGCGGAGTCACACCTCGACACGCAGTTTGATGCCATTGTCTTGGCGACGACACGTGAGAACACACTTGCCGTTCGGGATAGCACGCTCGTCTCGGACGTCGGCATTCGTTTCGAGGCGGACTCGACCGGCAATCTGGAGCTCACAAACGCGAAGTTTGATAACCGTTGCGCAATTGAGTTGGATCACGCGCCGGACCGCGAGACTCCCATCTCAATCAAGTCCATCCAAAACGAATTCGCCTGCGATGAATCCATCCTGGTGATTCATTCGGAAGAACCCGCCAGGCCGATCAACGAATTCGGCCCGGCCTCGCTGCCGATTCGATGGAGTTCCAATGACACAGTTGAATCGGACATCACGGTGACCCTTTTCCGAGAAGACTCACCACCCAGCTCTTTTCTCTTGCAACCGACTGAGGGCTTCCATCCTTAGGAACGGGCAAGCTCTCGAAAGACGCGGCGTGTCTCTCACTCGTGAACGCTGTCGTCAACTTCGGCGATCTTCGCACGAATGCGCACCAGCACGCGACTCTTCGCTACATAAACACTGCCAACCTTGAGACCGGTCTGCTCCGCGACACGTGTGACGGGCTGGCCTTCCACCGCCGTTTGCCAAAAGGCATTCCAGGTGGGTTCTTCCACTTCGAGACGCACCGTTTCTGCAGCCCACTGAAACAGGTGTTGGCGGTACTCATGTTCCCACTGGTCAGCGAGGGTGTCGTCAATGCTGTGCTCACTCAGCGTCTGAAACGCTTGCGAACCGCCATCTTCTTTCAATCGAGCCTTCTTGGAGACCAGGTTGCTGAACTTGGATCGCGCGATGACCAAGAGCCAGTTGCGAAAACGTCCGATCTTCGCGTCGTAATCAAATCGTTCAATACAGCGTGCAACCTCCATGAGAACCATCTGGGACAGGTCGGCAGCGTCAGAGTCCTGTAGGCCACGATCGCGTCCAAAGCGATAAACCAAGGGCCCGTAAATCTCAACAAACTCGGACCACGCATGAGAATCATCGACGTCGCGGACGCGAACGATCAGACTCTTCCGCGTGGTTTGCAATGCAGGCATCAACAGTCCGGGAGGGTCCGGCATGAGTGGGCGTGCTGATTCGCGTGGGCCACGAGCCCGACGACGCGTGTCAAACGGTCGTGTCGAAGCAGCCGCGTGGATCCCTCGACGCATGTCGTCAAACGCGAACCCTCGCGACGTTCCCTACTGTCGCCGAATCGACGGATGAATTCAACGTTTCGCATGGTGCCCGGCCCAAAAAGGTCAATCTTGTGACCCTTCTCGCTGATCGCCACCACTGAAACGCAGCCAAACCAAGATCACCCTCCCGCGGCTTGCCGTGGGAGCGTCGCCGGGGAGGGCACGTCGCGAGAAGACAATCCCGTTCATAACAGACATCAAACCCGCGCCCTCCCCGAAATCTCGCTTGAGGCTCGATTTCAACCCTCCCTTCGCTGCGCGTGGGAGAGTGAATCGGGTGGCGATCAGCGAGAAGAGTCAATCTTGTTCGCGTTTCCGGTATGCCGATCTAGCGATGGTTCTCCAACCACGCCAAGGCTCGCAACAAAGGTGCGTCGCCTTGAGGATCCGCGGCAATTTCAATCTGTGGCTGAACACCCCGGCCTTCAACAGGCGATCCGTCGAGCTCCATCGAGACCCACCGCGAAAACCAGACCTTGACCCCGTTGCTCAGCACAACGGGTTTGGGATTCCCACTTGCTCCCCGCGTGTTGCTTCCCATGACCGCCACGCGGTCGATTGCTTTGAACATCAAAGCCAAACCCTCACAGCTACTGACGCAGCCCCCGTCGATCAAGCAGACGACAGGGAAACCAGGGACTTGTTTGGTCCCCGCTTCCAACACTCGATTAGCCTTCCGGCTTGGCTGACCCTCTCGGAATGAAATCAATTGCGCGTAGGTCACGGTTCGCTTTGTAAAGCAACCCGCGATCTCCTTCGCTCGCAACTCGCTGCCCCCTCCGTTTCGTCGGATGTCGATGATCATGCCATCGACGTCCTGCACTGCTGTGAGTGCGTTTATGAATGAGGCGTAGTCTGCGTTGGCGGGCAAACCATCGATCGAGACGTAGGCGATTTCACGGATCCGTCCGATGCCACCAATCGATTCAAATCGCTCGAATCCGGTGAGCTTCCCGCGAATCACGGACTTGGAATACGTGGGTGTGTGCATCGACCGGTGGACGAACCTTCGCTCACCATCCGGCATTTCAATCCAAACATGAATGTCTTCCAATTCTGACAGGAGGGGCACAATGGCTTTGGCAAATTCCTCGGCTGACTCGCCTTGCGATACCTTTTGGGCGTACTTGTTCGACAAGGCCTTCCAATCGACGCCCTTCAGCCGCGAAAAGCTGTAGTGACTCCGAAGCGAAGTCATCAACTGATCGAACGGGCTTAGGGGTTTTGCGACGGTGATGGCAACATGACGCACGATCAGCCGACCGCTCTTGGACAGGAACACGAGAACCGAAGCGGACTCCGCTGCATTGGGAACTCGAAAAGTCATCGATACCTTCGATAGACGGTTGATCGACGAAACGTCTTTGACCTTGAGGCCCAGCCGCTGATTCCTTCCATCGCGAAACAGGATACCTAGGTAACAGTTGTCAAACTGATGTGGCTCTCGCTTGATCCCGACGGCGTGAACTTCACCTGACAATCGGTAAGTCCCCCCGGCTTTCAGCATGATGTCCTGTCGGATCAGCTTCCATGCCTGCGTTCTTTGATCACCCGAGAGGACCAAACCGGAGTCTCCATCCTTCCGGATCTGCGAGACCAACGCGGACGTCTGGTCACCAGCCCCGATCTCAATTATCCAGTCTTTGGGCCGGTCCTGCTCCCAAATGGCAAACCGACCGTTCGCAACAAGGTTGGCCCCCGGTTTGGCGTGGACCGAGACATGTGAGGTACCGACCAACAGCCAGCAAGCCAACAGAAATCGGTTCATCATGGGAATCCCAATCGTACGAAACAGATGGATATGGACGGCGTGAGCGCAAGCCACGGCCATCCAATCGTAGCACCAACGATTCACCTTGCTTGGGACCGCTGCTACCGGCGATCGCGAGAACGAACTTTGTTTTCAACGCGCGGCCCTCTTTTGGCTCGATGCGGAGACTATGCTGACGGCTCGGATATCCCTTCGTGCCACAGGTCTCAATAGCCCATGACTGTTCGTCCGCAGCGAATCAGCGTCGCATCGATCGGATGCTTCGTTTTGCTCGCAGCCATTGCCGAGTCGAACGCCCAGAGCTTGGACAGCACGCGACCGATCGTGGGTCTTCGCGAAAGCCTCCCATCTCGCGTCGCTTTGACGAATGCCACCATCACGGTCGCCCCTGGCAAGACACTCCAGAACGCCACGTTGCTGATCGATGGCACCAGCATTCGCGACGTCGGCCCAGGCGTGGAGATCGACGAGGATGTCGAAGTCCTTGATTGCTCTGGCAAGCACCTGTACCCCGGATTCATCGACGCCTACTACGAAGCGGATGCTGATTGGGGTGAGAAACCCGAGGTCGGCAATCACTGGAATGTGTACGTCACGCCAAGGCGAAGCGTTCCGCGAAACGGAGCATCCTCCTTTGGCGATGCCGACAAACGAAGATCGCAGGGCATCACGACCTCGCTGGTGGCACCCGCACATCGCATCGTCAGAGGGCACAGTCGCATCGAGCTGCTGACCGATGACAACGACCAGCGACACCGTCTTGAAGCGCCTCGTTGGCAACATCTGCAATTGACCGTGCCGCGGCAGCGAATCAGCAGCCAGCGTTACCCCAATTCGCCCATGGGAGCCGTTGCGCTCCTTCGACAGACGCTGTATGACGCGCATTGGTACGGCGAGGCCACACGTGCCAGCCAAGCGAATGCTTCTTTGGAACCTCCCATTCGCAACTTGGATTTGGCCGCGCTGGCAGCGGACCTTCGCAAATCCATGTTCGTGGTCGACGCGCCGAATGAGCGGATGGCCCTTCGCGCGGAACAACTGGCTCAGGAGTTCAAGCTGCCTTTGATCCTTCGCGGCAGTGGCCGCGAGTATCGCGAGCTGGACGCGATCGCGAAGATGGACCGCACGATCTTGGTTCCTGTCGCTTTTCCGGATGCTCCCAAAGTCCTCCCCGAGTCCATCGCGCGCGACGTGACGCTCCAAACGCTGTTGCATTGGCATCACGCTCCGGCTAACGCCGGCAAACTCGCGAATCGTGGCGTCTCGATCTGTTTGACGACCGACGGACTCGACAACGTGAATGACTTTCTTCCCAACATTCGCAAGGCGATCCAAAAGGGCCTGGCATCTTCCGAAGCGCTGGCCGCCTTGACCACGACTCCAGCCGAGCTGCTGGGCATTGCAGATACGGTGGGGACCCTGGAGAGAGGAAAGATCGCCAACGTGGTGGTCATGGATGGTGTTTGGACGCAATCCAAGTCCAAGGTGACCGACACCTTCGTCGCAGGACGTCGATACCAACATGATGTTTCCTCGCAAGCCTCGGAAGATCCCCTGCAAGGCCTCTGGCGGACCTCGCTGGTGTTCAATCGAAAGCCACAGAAGCTGGAACTGAACGTGGAGATCGAGGGTGATCGCATCAAGGCTTCGATCGCAACGGTCAAGTTGGAGAATGTCCTTCGCAATCGTCAGCGATTCTCCGCCGCGGTTCCCAACGAGAAACTCGCTTCGCTATTGGACGTGCAACTGCCCGATGGTTTCAGTTCGCTGGAATTCGTCACACCGAGGGACCGTTTCAACGAGGTCTCAGGTCGATGGTTCTCCGAGACAGGAACGCCCCGACCACTGAAGCTCGCACGGATCGAACGTAGCGGCTCGAGCAGTGAAGACGATGCCGAGGAAGTTGAGGACAATCCCGTTCCAAGCGACTCAGGCAATGAGATGGCGGCGAACATCCCCGTGCTTTATCCCCTCGGAGCCTACGGACTCGATCACAGCGAGAGCCACGCTCATCCAGAGCGCGTGCTGTTTCGCGGGGCCACGGTATGGACCTGCGGTGATGCGGGAACGGGTGAAATGGATGTGTTGGTCATGGCTGGAGGAATTGAAGCCATTGGCCAGGATCTCCATCCGGACGGGACCTTCCACGTCGTCGATGCGACCGGCAAACACATTTCTCCGGGAATGATCGACTGCCACACGCACATCGCGACGGACGGCGGTGTCAACGAGAGTGGTCAAGCCGTGACCGCAGAAGTGCGCATCGGCGATTTCGTCGACAACAGTGACATCAACGTGTTTCGACAGCTTGCGGGAGGCACCACCACGGCGAACATCCTGCACGGGTCCGCCAATCCGATTGGAGGTCAGAACCAGGTCATCAAAATGAGGTGGGGCGGATCCATGGAGGACCTGCGTTTCAAAAACGCCCCCGCAGGCATCAAATTCGCGTTGGGTGAGAACGTGAAACGCAACACGAGCCGTTATCCCAACACGCGGATGGGTGTCGAACAGTTGCTACGCGACCAACTGCTTGCCGCACGCCAGTATGACGCGGTTCGAGTGGCCTACGAACAAGGCAAGCGAGACCGACTCCCGGTGCGTCGCGACCTGCAACTCGATGCCCTCGCGGAGATCCAGCGAGGCGAGCGATGGATCCACTGCCACAGCTACCGCCAAGACGAGATTCTGGCAACCTTGGCCGTTCTGGAGGAATTCAACATTCAGATCGGAACCTTGCAACACATCCTGGAAGGATACAAAGTGGCCGATGCCATGGCGCGTCACGGCGCGATGGGCTCCTCGTTCTCTGACTGGTGGGCCTACAAGTTCGAGGTGTTCGATGCGATCCCCTACAACGGCATCTTGATGCACGATGCGGGTGTGGTCGTGTCGTTCAACAGCGATTTTGCGGAGCTTGGCCGGCATCTCAACACGGAAGCAGCGAAAGCGGTCAAGTACGGGGGTCTGGAGCCGCAGGAAGCACTCAAGTTTGTCACGCTCAACCCGGCGAAACAACTTCGAATCGATGAACGCGTCGGGTCATTGGAGGTCGGCAAAGACGCGGACCTCGTGATCTGGAGTGGGCCTCCTCTTTCAACCACGTCACGGTGTGAACAGACCTGGATCGATGGGAAGTGCTACTTCAGCCTTAAGAAAGCCAGTGGCATGCAACAACGCGACCAGGAACTACGACGCCGACTTATCCAGAGCGTCTTGATCGGCGATGACCGCAGCAGCTCAATCGCGTCCTCTGATGCGAGCACAGCGAAGGCTGAGGCTCCCGAAGAACAGCGATGGAAACGTTACGACGAGTACTGCACGACGAGGAACCAGTGATGAGAACGACACTTTTTGCTCATCGCCACCCAATTAACCCTCCCGCGGCTTTGCCGTGGGAGGGTCGGCCCGCGTCAGCGAGGCCGGGGAGGGCCTGTCGCAAGAAAACAAGCACGCTCACAAAACATCAAACCCGTGCCCTCCCCGAAATCTCGCTTGAGGCTCGATTTCGACCCTCCCTTCGCTGCGCGTGGGCCGGTGAATTGGGTGACGATCGACGAGAAGTGTCATGAAGACGAGTTCTTTTCTCATCGCCTTCTTGGCTTCGACCTTGCTAGTCAGTTCGGCGTATACCAATGATCAGGTCCCTGGCCCACCGCAAACACGGCCTGTGTTGATTCGGAATGGATTCATCCATCCGATCTCCACCGACGCCATCCCGGACGGCGATGTTCTGTTCGGCGAAGGCCGGATCGTGGCCGTCGGAAAACAACTCGACGCGCCGGAGAACGCGTTGATCATCGATGCGACTGGAAAGCATGTTTATCCGGGCTTGATCGAGTCCTATTCGGGCCTTGGTTTGAGCGAGATCAGCGCGGTCGACGAGTCGAACGATCGTCGCGAGTTTGGCAACGAGAATCCCAACGTGCGTTCGTGGGTCGCATTCAACCCCGATAGCGAATTGCTTCCCGTTGCACGTGCGGGTGGGGTCTTGATCGCAAATGTCGCACCGAGTGGACGGTGGCTGCGCGGCCAGTCGGCCGTTCTTCAATTGGAAGGATGGACCACTCGCGAGATGTCAGTCGCCGCGCCGTCGGCGCTCTGTGTGGACTGGGAGTCCTTCCTGCCCCGATCGGAGGATCCCAAGGAACTGCTGAAGAAACGCGAAGAGAAACTCGCGGAATTGGACGCCCGACTGGACCAAGCCGAACGCTATGCCGCCGCCAAGAAACAAGCGATGGCCCTTGGCACCCATGACGAGTTCCCCGTGGATGTCCGACTGGAGGGCTACCTCCCGGTTCTTCGTGGCGAGCTTCCAATGATTGCGGAAGCCAATCAACAGGCGGCGATCGAGTCCGCCGTTGCCTACGCGGCTTCACGCGATCTTCGACTCATCATCTACGGCGGATTCGACGCCGCCTCCTGTGCCGAACTATTGAAGGCGCATGACGTTCCTGTGATCGTGAGTGCCATTTACCGACTGCCGCGCCGTCGGCATGATCCGTTCGATGCCTCGTTCACCCTTCCTCAACGGCTTCATCGTGCTGGCGTTCGATTCTGCATTGCGGGCGAAGGCGCCGGCTATCCCGGTGGTGCTTCGAACGCACGCAATCTTCCGTATCACGCGGCCTGTGCGGTGGCATACGGGTTGCCACAGGGCGTCGCGCTTCGATCCGTCACACTTTCGGCGGCGGAAATTCTCGGTGTGGATGATCGGGTCGGCTCGCTGTCAGTTGGCAAGGACGCCACGTTGCTGGTCGCGACCGGAGACATCTTGCAGACCGAAAGCAATGTGACACACGCGTTTGTTGCCGGGCGTCGCGTTGACCTCACGTCCAGGCACACCCAGCTGTTTCAAAAGTATCGCCAGAAGTACCAACAACAGAGGTGACGGCACCCCACTTTGCGATTTCCAGAGCAACCTTGTTAGACTGCACGTTCTGCCCAGCCATTGGAAGTGAGCAAGTATGCCCGCCGACCGCGAAACCGTCGCTGATCTGATCGCTCGTTTGGGGCCGCTGCCTCAGGACGTTCAAGAGGAATGGATCGTGCAACTGAGGCAGCGAGGAGTCACCGTCTCTTCGGAGGCGATCGATTGGGAACGCTACTCTCTCGGCGAAGATGGCATCCTGCAGCCGACGCCTGTGGCGATTCAAGAAGGCCCTTCGACACGTCCCACCACTGCGGACGCGCCGTCCTTCGCACATGGAGCCGAGCAAGAGAAGGAGGCAGCCAAGCCTCGTGTGAACCGATCGCGACTCGGCACAAGTGTCCTCGCGGGGACCACAACCCTGCTGGTTCTCGGAATGGGTTGGTTGCTCTATGCGAACTCGACCCGCGTCAACTCCGCCCCCACGAACAAAGTCGCTTCGACGTCACCCGACCCTTTCGCGCCCGGAACCACTTCTTTCGAGGATGCCCCGCAACCCGATGAGGGCGCGCCCGACTTCACCGCCTCAGCCGCCGTCGCGGACCCCAATCCCGCCACCTTCGATTTCATTGATTCAGGCGGAGAGTTCATGGGTTCCTCTGGAGACTTCCTTGAAACGATGACGGATGCGGGGGCTGACGCGGCGAGCGGATTCGAGGCAGATGGTCTGCTGTTGGACAGTTTGCTCCCTGCGTCGATCACAGGCACAAGCGACAGGCCGACGACGGAGCCCACTGAAACGTCTACGCCCGCTGCATCAGCCGATATCGCCAACATGGGTTTCATGGATGGATCGCTCGGGGCATCGACGGCGATGGAAGGTAACGAGGCATCGCCCGATGGCGCCTTCCGTGCGGATGAACCCACGATGGGGGCCCTTGGGAACATCGCTGACTTGACGGAGCAAGATGGGGACGAGGGCCCGACGGCCGAAACACGCACCACGGAATCGCCATCTGGCATTCAAAACGCGGTTCGTTTGCCGGCGATACCGCGCCGTGCGGAGGACATCGAGACGGCATTGCACAGCGTCTCATTGCCAGCAGGGATCGATGGTAGACGGTTGGTTGCCGTTGAGACCTTGGCTTCGGTGGACCGGCTCCAATGGTCGATTCAAGATGGAACTGCGAACACAAGCCCGATCATCGAGTCCGCTGATCAGAAGCTGATCGCCCAGATCGAACCAAGTCCCGACGGAGTCGCAGGTTGGCGGTTTTTGTGGCTGGCTGATGCCGCAGGTAGCCAGGATGCGCGTCAATTGCTCAACGGCCGCCTGATGTTTGACGACGTTCCGGTTTACATGCGATCCCAAGCCAGCGGCGACGCTGTTTCCATGGATCTCTCCAATCGGGACTCCAAGCTCCGTTGGGACTTGGAAGGGCCTTTGCCCGCCAAAACGGGTGAACTGCTCATCGACATTCAGATCCCCGAGGACATCGAACTGGCGTGGATCGAAGTTCCCGAGCGTGATCGCCCACAACGCACCCGGGGCGTGGCGACCGTTCACTTGAAGGATGACGAGAACGTGGCCGTGGCCGTTCGCATGGATATCCTCACGACCGATCACCTCTCGTTGCGAATTCGCTACGGGGCACGCATCGACACGACCATGCCCTGGCAATGGACCGACCGCGCGATGATCGATCAATCGCTGGCACAGGTAGCGGATCGCGTGTTGTTGCTAGAACAGCAACAGTTACAACTGGAGAAAATGGAGTCACAGGCCTCTCGGTTGGGAGGCCGTCGACAGGCTCTCGTTCTGGAAGACCGCATCGAGTCACTCAAAACGGTCATCGAACAATGGTCGACACTTCGTCAGCGGCTTCAGGCCCTGTCACGCCTCGCAGCTGAGATGGCCTCACATGCCCAACTCACGTTGAGGCTGGCCGTTGCGTGGCCGGATGAGCCTTACCCAATCCTTCGCTTAGGGCAATCGCCATGAATCAACCACGACGTCACTTCCTCACGCGTGCGGCGTCCGCTGGCATGTTGGTTCCACTCCACGCCGCTGTGGCTGCAGCGCAGGAGCCGCAGCCCACCGCAACCAATCAGGGCCGCAGACAAACGCATCCCATTGTCCTGTCGACGTATTCCCTTTGGCGATTCCGAAAGGACGAGTGGCGCGACTTTCACACCTGTATCGACGCCGCCGACGAGTTCGGATTCGACGGCGTCGAGTTGCTTCTGTATCAGTTGGAACAAAACGAACTTCTCAGTCATTCCAAGCTGATGTCGTACAAGCGGCACGCGCTGCGTCTCGGTTTGCCACTCGTGGGCATGTCAACCCATCAAGGATTCGTGACACCTGACCGGGAGCTACGGAAACAGAACATTGACCGGACCATCGGCCAAATTGAAATCGCTTACAAGCTGGGGATTCCGACCATGCGGGTGAACACCGGACGCTGGGGAACGTCCGGCAGCTTCGATGCCTTGATGGAAGCTCGCGGGATCGAGAAGCCATTGGAAGGCTACACGGATGACGATGCCTATCCCTGGGTGATCGAGGCCCTGGAGGCATGTTTGCCGACGGCGGAGAAGTGCGGCGTTGTGCTCGCGCTCGAGAACCATTGGGGACTGGGGCTGACACCGGAGGGAATCCTGCGCATCGTTGACGCCGTTGACTCGCCTTGGCTGCAAATCACCACCGACACGGGAAACTTCCTCGAAGAGCCGTACGAACGGCTTGAGAAAATCGCGCCGAAGACCATCTTCGTTCAAGCCAAGACTTATTACGGTGGCGGCCAGTGGTACACGCTCGATTTGGATTACCCGCGCATTGGCCGAATCCTGAATGAGCACCACTATCGCGGGTACATCTCATTGGAATTTGAAGGCATGGCCGACGAACGAGAAGCCATCCCCAAGAGCTTGGAGCTTCTAAGAAGCGTCTTCCCCAGAACGTATGTCAGCTGAAGCTAACGCCCATGCCATTGGTTCGCTTTCCTTGGTTGGAGTGTAGCCTTTAGGCGATTCTTCGGCGGCGGTAAACGACTAACCCGGATATTGCATCTGTTGCCACGTTTCTGAATCTAGTCTCAGATAACACTGGCTTGAAGTGACCCCATTGCAATGACAGCTTGCACATCAGCCGAATCGCGTTAGCGACCGGTTAACAAGCGATTTCCGGTGTACTCGCCGAACCGTGAGCTAACGCTCTGCGGCTGATGCCATATCCGGGCTGAAGCCTGCACTCCAACCCAAGCCAGGCATTTCGTTCCTGGGCAATCCCAAAACGGACGTTAGTGGATTCCTTAGCGATCTGCGAAGAACACCCGACGGACGATGAACACTGAGGATGCAATTGCTGCAAGTGGTGCCAGGAGGAATGTCGTCAACAGGGCCACGGCCAAGGGAAGCCCCTCTGCCGAATCCAGATCGTCGATGTAGAGGCTGGTCGCCATCGCGGAAACAAGCATCAGGATCAGGCCACCCACGACGGACATGGCAATGCCGGTTACCCAGGCCAACATCACGCTTGTGGTCTTCTTGTCTTGCACGTCGCGGCTTTCCTGAACTAGCGAGACAACCGCCCGCATCGCATCACACACGCTCTCCTCGGATTCATCCCGCAAGTGGGCAATCAGGCGGTCCGCCCGTTTCCCGTTTTCGCGGAAGCTCGTGTGCATCCTCGGAAATCGGATGCGAAATTCTTCCGCTGGCAGATCTTCGGGGAGGTGGACGAAGTCCAGCAAAGTGTACATTCCGGCCGAGTTCGCTTCCTGCACCACGACACGGCTGGCATTGACTTCCGATTTCGCCTCGTAGCGCAAGTAACGCGGTGTTAATTCCAGCAGGATCAAGCGATTCGTGGTCATGGCAAAATAGACTCGATCTGCCAGTATCAGATTGAGCCATGCACCACCGAAGTAAAAGCCGAAAAGCTTCAAGCGGCGTTCTGCGATCCTTGAGAAACAGCGAAGACCGAAAGCGGTTCCGATGATCTCTTCGTCGGGTTCGAGGGTCTCCTCGAGGAGTTTGTCCAGACGAGACTGTTGGTCCGCAATCATGATTGTCACTCATCACGTCGTGATGCTGATCGCCACCAAATTGACCCTCCCACGCGCAGCGAAGGGAGGGTCGAAATCGAGCCTCAAGCGAGATTTCGGGGAGGGCACGGGTTGATATCTTGTGTGAACGTGATTGTCTTCTCGCAACTTGCCCTCCCCAGCCAAGCTGACGCGGGCCGACCGTCCCACGGCAAGCCAAGGGAGGGTGATCTTGGTTTCGCTGCGTTTCAGGGGTGGCGATCGGCGAGAAGTGTCGAAAAAACCGACTTCATTTCACCTGGAACAACTCGCTCAGCACAATCGCCTCGACCAGATCGCGGATCGGATAACCATCGTCTTTGAGCGTACCTACTTCCTCAGCGAGCATCTGGCGTTCCGCATAGTTCGGTTTGCGCCCCGTCGCATAGGTCATGAGCTTTTCAGCGAGACACCGTGCCACCGGTTCCGGTTGACTCGCCAAGTGCTTTTTCAGGTCCGTCACATCGCTCAACGGCGTTCCATCGGGTAGCTGTCCGTTGGTTTCCACCGCAATCGCTTTCTTCGCCTTGGCAGCCTTCGGATACTTGTCTCGCCAACGGCCAACCGCGTCAAAGCTCTCAAGAACGAAGCCGATCGGGTCAATGTCGCGATGGCAAGCGGCACAACTCGATTCGGCCATGTGACGGGCCAACAACTCTCGCGGCGTGCTCGCACCGGCCGTATCGGGCGTCAATGCGGGTACGGCTTTCGGTGGTTCTGGAGGAGGCGAACCCAGAATATTGCCCAGTACCCAGACGCCACGCAGCACGGGCTGCGTGTCGACGCCGTTGGCGGTCGCCATCATGACGGCAGGCATGGTCAACAAGCCGCCCCGCCAACCGTCGGCGGGAACGGGGTAACGACGCACGTCTTTGTTACTCGGTTTCCGATCCTTCTTATTCTCGAACGCGTCGAAGTCAATCTCATAGATCTCACGCCCCACGACCCCATTGGTAAATACGAAATCGGGCGCGATCAAATCTTTCACCGGTCGATTGGCACCAATCGCAAACTTGAGAGTTTCATAGACCTCGTTCTTCATCCCGTTACGGTGATCCGCCGTGAAACGCTTGATCAGTTGCGTATCCGGCATCAGACGATCCACCGTGTCCAATCCCAACCACGCGTTTGCAAAGTCCTTTACGAATCGGACATCCTCGGATTGCAACAATCGTTGCACTTGTTCGCGCAGGGTCTCCTCACTGGATAGTTCGCGGGCCTCCGCCAAACGTGTCAGCTGGGCGTCGGGGGGGCCACTGGTCAAGAAAAAGGAAAGGCGACTGGCGAGTTCAAACTCATCGAGCGTTCCCGAGCCAACCTCGCGATACAAGAACGAAGGTGAAATCAGCGCGGTTCGAACTGCCAGGTGCAAGCCACGATCCACCGCTCCGGAAGCCTTCGCTTCCCGTTGCACCAGTTGGCAATACGCGTCGACCTCTGCGTCTATCACCGGGCGACGATAGAGTTTCTTCATGAAACCGAGAAGGAACGAACGAACGTGGTCAGCATCGGTCCAATCAGCGCTTCTTCCAACGAATCGTTCCCGCTCCGATCGCGATCGCAGCTGGGACTTGTCCGCATACGTCGAGACCGGACCGCGAATCGTGACCGATTCAATTGCCACGTACGGACCTTGCTCAAAGTACTTGTAAACAAGTGTCTCGCCCGAACTCACCGAGTCCTTTGCGATCTGGTCCGCGATCTGATCCCGCTCGGAATCAGGCAGTGGGACGAAGTCGTCTTCAAAGCCCGCCATCGCCAACTTCAGGCGATCCCAACCGCTACCTCCGCGCGGCGGATCCCCGACCTGCTTCCAAGCCAGGGCTAGCCGCGGGTCCGCTGCCAGCATCGTTCGCATGGTCTCTTGAAACCCCTCTTTGTCGTCGTAGTCAAAGGGTCCATTGGGGTATCGGAACTGCACCGTACCGCCGCGATCGATCCCAAGAACAAACGTCGCGGTCGTTGTCTCACCAGACGGAACCGGCGTCTCCGCGAACGACGACGTCGCCTTAGCCGAAGTGCCACTTGACTCCATCCTCAAGATCGGAACGGGCACATCCAATCCATCTGGGACCAAAGACCTCGCGACAACGGAAACTTCATAGACGCCACTCGCGGGGGCCTCAAACTTGCTTGGCCACGTCGCATGTCGACGAATGTTTGCACCGGAGGAAGCGAGACGCATCGCCCCGTCGACCAACATCGCTGACGAGTAGCTGACAACCAAGTCTTTCGCGGGAACCTGATAGCTGCGTGGCTGAATCGGCTTTGTCGGAGGCGGGAACATCTGGTCAGCAATGCCAGCGGCGGTCTCAGCAAAGGCCTCCAGGTGCGACGCCGCCATCACCAGTGTGTTGCTCTGATTGTCAAACCCATCCAACACATTGTCAGGGGGAAAGCCAACGGGTAGCTCAAACGACGACAGCCCAAACACACTTCGAACACTGTTGGCATACTCGCGGGAGCTCAAACGCCGCAGCGTCATGCCACCAATGGGGCTGGAGTCTCGCAGTTGCCCATCCAGCCAAGCGAGGATGGTTCGCTTCTCGGCGCGTGTCGGAACATCGGCATCCGACGGCGGCATGATGCCTTTGGAGACGAACTGGTGAACCCGTTCCATTTCATGCCGAATCGAGGATCGCGACCAGTCGAGATGATCGAGTTCCAAGACGAACTCACCCTCCGCAATCGACTCGTCATGACAATCCATGCAGTACTGCCGCAACAACGCAGCGCCTGTCTGCTCCTCCGCGTTGGCGGTGCCGGCTGAGAAGACGCATGAGCATCCAACCAGCATCAACACAAGGCTGGACTTGAATTTCATTCGCTTAGGCCCAGTGGTCCACACGTCCAGAGACATCCGAGAACCCATCGGTTTCGACCCCGAAGTGCTGCAGCAGGCTCACGAAGACGTTGCCGAGTTGGGGGCCACCGTCATCGGTGGGATCAGCGGCGATGTGCTGACCGTGGGAGAGGCCACCACCCGCAATCAAAGTCGGGAGATCTCGATTGCTATGTCGGCTGGCGTCGCCCATCCCGGTGCCGAACATCACGACCGTGGAATCGAGCAAGGGTTGCCCCACTTCGTCCGTCCGTTCCTTGAGCTGCGACAAGAAACGCGCCAAACACCGCATGTGTTCCGTTTCCACGCGAACCAAGTCGCGAATCAAATCAGGGTCGTTGCCGTGGTGCGAAAGCGCGTGGTAACCGGCTCGCATGGTTTCGCCATCGAGCGTAAACACCTGCCCGAGACCTGCGATAAACAACGTGGCCACGCGCGTCGAGTCCGTTTGCAAGGCCAAGGCCATCAGATCGAACATGATTTGTTCGCATTCCAACATCAATGTCGGCGCCATCGGATCGTAAGCTGGCAATTGGTAGTCCACCTCCTCCACGCCGTCGGCGAGATGAGAAAGCTGACGCGACATTCGCGTTTCCAGTTCTCTCAACGATGAGAAGTACTCTTGGAGTTTCCTTTGATCCTCGTTGCCAAGTCGACGCTCTAGCGCCCGGGCGTCCTCCTGCACAACATCCAAGGCGCTCTGCCCACTTCGCAGCAGGTATCCCTGGCGGGCCCGATCGTCGGCCGACGCGAACAGCTTGCCGTACACCACGCTTGGGCGGTTGATCATGGGCAGCGGAACACCTTGCTTCGAAAACACCATGCGCTGCTGCGGGATGTCACCCGCACAGAGTTGCATTGATTCGAGGCGCGTGCCCCCGCCGACCTTCGCCGCCACCAGCTGGTCTAACGACACCGACCCAATCTGTTTCCCGCACAGATAATTGTCCCAGTTCTTGTGACCATTGCTCGCACGGTGATCGAACCCGGAGAACAAGGTCAGATCCGCACGATGCGTTTCAAGCGGTTTCATGAGCGGGGTGAGCTCATAACCGCGCCCCGATCGTTCCGGATAAAGCGCCTTGCGATAGAGCCCCAGATTCGAGCCAACACAAACCAAGCGTTTCGCTTTTGAATCACCCGCGTCCGGGACTGGGGCCGACGCGGTCTCGGAACCCAGGGAAGGCAGCATGGGGAGAGCGAGTGTGACGCCGGCGGACTTCAAGAGCGTCCGACGTCCATCGTGGATCAAATTCATCATGGCAGGCCTGCGAACAAAGGAACGCAAGGGGATTGGGAAGGCGGGAGCCCTGTCTTAACCGCTTGAAAACGTGGTCGCAAGCATGAAACGGGCTCGTAAAACCGGCTTCCGCGATCTCGCCCGCCACGATGACTGGGTCCACCCATTGTAACCAAGAGGCCGAAAGAGAGTACTGCACCGGGGATGCTTGTTTCGCGGACGTGAACGATCCGTCGTTGGACTACAATCGGCGACCCCATTCTGGCGAAACACACCGACGCTCCTCGCTGCAGGATTTCTTGCATTGATCTCAACACGCCCGCTGCTGACAGCCCTCTGCGTTGCCATGTTGTGCCACGCTGCCTCAAGTTCAGAACGCCCCAACATCCTTTGGATCACCAGCGAAGACAACGGCATCTCTTGGGTGGGGTGCTATGGCGGCACCAATGCGAACACGCCGGCAATCGATCAACTTGCAGCCGAAGGATTTCGCTACACGCACTGCTTCGACAACGCGGCTGTTTGCGCGCCGACGCGTTCCTGCTGGATCACAGGGATGTACGCGATCTCCAACGGCACCCAGCCCATGCGAAGTCGCAATCTCATCCCGCATGATCGAATTCGATACTATCCGGATCTTCTACGTGAAGCGGGTTACTTCACGTCCAACCCCGGCAAGACGGACTACAACATCGGCGGGCGTGAGGATAAGGACTGTTGGGATTACAAGGGTGGCAAGGGGAAGTCGGAGTACGGTTGGCGCTACCGCAAACCAGGGCAACCTTTCTTTGCGGTTGTCAACATCGGCGACAGCCACGAAAGCAGGGCTCATGGCGACGTGAGTGATCCGCCCAAAGACCCGGCGCGAATGAAGCTCTTTTCATATCACCCGGACCTGCCCACGATCCGAAAGAACTACGCCAAGTATGCCGGAGCGGTGGAACGAATGGATTCCAAGGTGGCCGATACAATCGCCGCGTTGAAGAAGGACGGGCTCTACGAAGACACCATCGTGATCTACAACTCGGACCACGGCGGGGTCATGGCACGAAGCAAACGTTTCCTCTATGCCTCCGGTGTTCATTGTCCGTTGATCGTACGCATCCCCGAAAAATATGCGTCGATGTACCCGGCGGCGGCACCGGGTTCCACGGTGGATCGCATCGTTAGCTTTGTTGACATGCCGAAGACCTGGCTCAGTTTGGCGGGCGCTGAGATCCCGGACCAGTTTCAGGGAACGATTTTTCTTGGTGGAGGCGTGGAACCGGCGCCGCAGTTCCACCTGAGTTTTCGCGAACGGGCGGACGAGCGATTGGACCATGTCCGCATGATTCGTGACCAACGATACGCCTATCACAAGAACTACATGCCCTACGCCCCGGCCGGTCAACACCTGGCGTATCTGTGGAAGGCACCTGCAACCGCTGCCTGGGAGCAGCATCATCGCGAGGGCAAGACAGACGAAATCACCGGAAGATTTTTTCGCCCTCGCGTGTCCGAAGAGTTCTACGACAACGAGACCGACTTCGACAACGTGCACAACCTCATCGATGCGCCGGAGCACCAAGAGAAGATCGCCGAACTCAAAGCCGCTCTACGCACGAAACAGCTGGAGATCTACGACACCGGATTGCTCCCCGAGAAGATGCGAGAGCGGCGTGCTGCAAATCATGAGATGACCATCTATGAGATGGTGCGAGACAAGGAACTGTATCCGCTGGAAAGATACCTCGACGCGGCCGACATCGCGCTGGCTCGCGATGTCTCTCACCTGGCCTTGCTCACCGAACACTTGACCGACGATGACGAGGGCATGCGTTGGTGGGCCGTTGTTGGTTTGCATCTCTTATCGGAACAAGCGGCTCCCGCCAAGGACCAACTGATGGATGCCTTGACGGACGATTGCCATGAAGTTCGCATCATGGCGGCATGGACGCTTGTCAAACTCGGCGAGTCAGAGCCAGGCCTCCGATGCTTCGAAGACTTGATGGTACAAGGCTCCGATAACGACGCCATGCTTCACAATGTCCTGGACTGGATGGGTGAGCCCGCCTACCCCCTGGTCAAAGCCTACATTGACTCTGGGAAGACCCGACAGGGCAAATATGGAATTGGTATTTTTGGTCGTATCGCGGAGCTCAATGGTTGGTGACAAGCGATAGGAAACTGACCACACAGCTAGGTACGAGCCCCACTGCCGATCCCAATGCTGCACGATCAGCCCTATCCGCTTCTGTGATCAGAACAGTGCGTCCTCAATGGGTTCCACGAATTCGTTGTCCTCATCACGGAACACCGTATCAAGTGCTTCCATTCCTTCGTCGTGTGACGCGGGCTCCACGTCCGCGTCCAGATCGATCAGCCGTCCAATCGCGTTGATGACAAGGAGGGCATCCAACGCGGTAACGCGGCCGTCATTGTTGACATCGGGAAAAGCGGATTGGGAGCCGGACTCGACACCCAGTGCTTCACGGACAATCCGGTTGATGATCATCAGGGCGTCACGGGCGGTGATCACCGAATCCGCGTTGACATCCTCTGGCATCATGTCGTTGTGAAAGTCCTCATCAACTTCATCGTCCTCGTCGAAGTGCTCATCCATGGATTCGTCATCATCGCCGGGCATCTCATCTTCGAGATCGTCATCGTCGACTGGTGACTCGTCCATTGAATCGTTGTCACTGGGATCCCCATCGAAGTCGTCTTCTCCATCGAAGTCGTCGTCCATGGGTTCGTCATCATCGACAGGCATCTCATCTTCGAGATCGTCGTCATCGACCGGTGAATCGTCCATCGAGTCGTCACCCGGATCCTCATCGAAGCCGTCGTCCTCGGCGAAGTGGTCGTCCATGGAGTCGTCATCGTCGACGGGCATCTCATCTTCGAGATCATCGTCATCGACCGGTGAATCGTCCATCGAGTCGTCGCCAGGATCCCCATCGCCAGGGTCGCCCATTCCAGGTCCACCGGAGCCAAATCCAGGTGAGTCAACACCCAGCGATGCCAAGTAGTCGACCCAGTAGGTGTCTCTCGCGGGCGGGAAGGCCGCGAAGGGTTGCAAAGCCGGACCGGCCAGGCCGCCTTGAACCAGTGGATGCTGTGTGGCGGTTTCGGGCGTCACCGCGTCGGAGAACGAGAATCCAAAGTCATCTTGAAGCTGTTGGTTGGTCAATCCGACCAACTCTTCACGAACGTATTGGGACAGCTCTCCAGCGACGGGCACTGGAATGAACCCGGGATCTTGGACATCGAAGTAGAGGCCGAAGGTTCCTTCGCCAGGATTACTCAGCGTGATCCGGTCCTTCTGGAACATTCCGGGAACGTTCAGAAGGTTCGGTTCGTCGAAGAACGCTTCTTCGATTCCGAAGAGACCGCCAGCCAACCCGATGTCAAAGGCCGCATTCATGTCGATGCTGACTTGGCCATCCGCATCCTCGGAATCGAACAGATCGCTCAGGGGTAAGAATCGAAGATTGCTGAGTTGAAGATCGCGCGGCCCATTGTCGGGAACGTTGATACGAATCCCCGTGATCGCTGAAATCTCTGCGTTATCGATTACACCGTTGCCCTGTCGGGGCGCGGCGATCCCGGTCAAATAACCGTCGATCTTGATATTGCGCACCGTCAAATCGTTGTCGTTGGCAAACTGATCCAGCTTCAAGCCGATGGAACCCTCAGCTCCCGTTCCAATCAATTCGATGTTTTCGAACGTGAGCCGACCGGAATACGGCGCCGCGACACCTGAAAGGGGTACGTTCCAAGCGGTGAAGTTGCTGAAGGTGGATTGCAGCAGGTTTTCATAGTCCTGAGGAACTTCTGGCAAGAGTCCTTCCAGGACGAAATGTTCATCGTTGTCATCGCGGTTGTCCGTGTGCAGATAGGCGATGTTGAGCCCTTTGGGCACGTTGTAGGCGACGTTTCCATCAAAGCTTGGGACCGGAACCTGCTTCGGTCGAATCGGTGTTTCGCCGGCCGGTCCGATTCGATCGCCATTGGGCACGCGACCGGCATCAACTAAATTTTCACCAAGTCCTCGTTCAACGAGCCCCAAGGTCCAATAGATGTATCCGTGACCGGTCGCACCTGAAACAACGTTGTCTTCGACCGTCACTCCGGGACCATGGACCCAGAATCCATCGCCCTGCCCACCAAAGTCTGGGGTAAGCACT
>JBCCYK010000095.1:0-22241 GCA_039189905.1 Planctomycetota bacterium | reverse complement strand
CGCCGAACGTTCGTATTGGCCACCCTCAGCGTAGTCCTCACCGGCATTCTTGATTCGCCCACGCGATTCCATTGCGTCGCATAGACGTTCCAATTCGTCCCAGTTCTTCCGCCGTTTTTCCAAGAGCCTGGCGATGTTCATGGCGGGGACCAGACTGACGCGGAAATAAGTCGACTGAATTTCATGGGGAAGCGTTGAGGCCCTTGTGCAGCGAGAAAAAACAACTCGATCAGAGGTCTCTCACAGGCCCTACGTAAGTATTGTACCCGTGTTTTCGCGACCTGGCAGCGTCGTGGCCGCATCTCGGAGGCGGAGACGCACACTTAAACGCAACACCGTCGCAGTTTTGTTTAACAGCAGCCAAAGGCGTACGCGACGGCATTGGCGTACGCCTACGGCTAACGGTTAAACAACTGAAGCGAACGCCTCATGAAATTTCAACGGGATTGCACTTAAACGCGTGGCGTGCGGATCTTGACGTGCCTTGCACGAGTGTGCCACCGGGGCATTGGGGTAGACTCGTTGTGGACCGCGGGGCTTCCCAGCAGGACGCTGTTCCGCCGAAAGATGCCCGAGAGACAATCCTGCCAAACATGGACAAAAAAGGAATCAGGGTGAAAGATTGGGCCTCGTCATGGAACCAATGGTTGTGAGGGTAACGCAACCGAAAAGGGAGCGCTTCCTTCGTCCGACCCTTGTTGGCCCTTCAACACACGCTTCGAGACAATGCGATGCGAGCAATTGAGCGATCGATCCGGAAATCCTTGTTCGTTTTGGGCGTGGCGGCTTGGTGGCTGTTCCGCCTGGATGTTCCCGCGCAGGCGGTTGATATCACCGTTGACGAGATGCAGCGATTAGCTTCGCCGCTAGTGGATTCAGGGAGGATCGCCGGTCTGTCGTTGGGTGTCATTCACGGTGAGCGCGAACTGAAATTGCACTTGGGGCACCGTGATCCCGTCGGGCAAGTGGCGAACGATGCAACGATTTACGAGATCGGTTCGATCACCAAAGTCTTCACAGCAACCTTGTTGGCAAGCTTGATCGATCACGGGGTGATCGGGCTCGAGGATCCCGCATTCTCAGACGAGTCCAAGTTGAAGGTCCCCGCGAAGGTAGGCTCACGGGTGACTTGGAAGCATCTCGCAACCCACCGCTCAGGATTTCCCCGGCTTGCTGGAAACATGCGGGATGTGTCCGGGCGCGATCCCTATGCTCGTGAGACCTCCGACCGCGTGGCGATCTTCCTCCGTTCGCTGAATTTGAAGCGCGATCCTGGCCGCGCCTATGCGTATTCCAACTTGGGTTTCGCCGTGCTCGGTTATCGCGTTGGTGAGGTGGCCGGAAAGTCTTACGAAGACTTGTTGCTCGAACGGGTCACGGGGCCACTGGGCATGCGCGACACGCGCGTGAACCTGAATGACGAACAAGAAAATCGGTTTGCGACACCCTTCGCGGGTGGGAAGCCGGTTTCGTCCTGGACCTTCGCCGATATGCCGGGCGCCGGTGGAATCCGATCGACGCTTCCTGACATGATGCGGTTTGCGAGGGCCGCATTGAATCCGCCCGATAACCCCACCGGAAATGCGATCGAGCTAACGTTCCAGAAGCACCAGACCGGTGGCCCGCGAGGTTTCAGCATGGGCCTTGGCTGGCATTTGGCCAGGGATCTTCAAACACGCTGGCATAACGGTGAAACGGGTGGCTTCCACAGCGCCCTGTTCGTCAACCGAAGTATGAAAGCGGGCGTGGTTATTCTGGCCAACAGTTCCAACGGTTCTGTGGTCGATGTCCTCGCGGAGCAGTTGATGCAGACGATGGCTGGGAGGAAAATGAAACCCCAGGAGTTCGACCGTGAGATTCAAGTGCCACTCGAAAACAAACGACGTTTGATCGGACGCTATCAGCTCGTCGAAAACTTCGTCTTTGATGTCCATCTAAGAGGTGACGAGGTCTGGGTTGGGATCACCAATCAACCAACCCAGCAGGTCTTTGCCAAATCACAGGCTGAGTGGTTCTATCGTTCGGTGGACGCCACGCTTGTATTTGAGCTGGGCGAGACTGGCAAAACGTCCGCGCTGGTGCTTCACCAAAACGGGTTGAAACAACGAGCGGAATACATCGGTAAATCGCTCCTGCAATCGGACCACTGACGGGATGTCAGAGGCCATCAGACGTAGCGAGCCAATTGGCTACATGGATAATCACCGTAGAAGCGGCGGATCCAATGACGGCCTCGCCAGTGTGGGAGATGCCGTTGCCAACCCAGGCGACCCAGGAAGCGATCGCTGATCCGCACGTTGGTGACGTGGGCAACGATCGCATCGCTGTTTCTTGCCTTTGCAATCTCATCGAGCACATGGCAGGCACCAACGAACGTTTGGTAGCGTGTGCCGTCGCCGCTGCGGATGTAGTCGAGCGTCAGAAATCCGTTCAAGCCTCGTGGCGCATGGAAATCAAGCAAACAAATATCGCCCCGAAGGGCTCCTCGCTTCGATTCCCACCAAATCTGAGCAATGGAAGCCGGGCTCCGAAACGCATGCGATTCCAATCGAACCAACTTGCCCTGTTCCATCACGATGCGTCCGGCACGCATCTGCTTTGCGAATCCTGCGTCAAACGTTGGGGTGCTGGATTTGCAAAACACGAGTTTTTGGGCGATTTCAGTCGCGTGAAGGGGAACGCAAGGACCGCATGTGAGAGCGAGATAGCTCTGAAAGAGACGTTGTTGTGAGTCGTCGTTGACGCAGTAGCTCCAGGTCTAACTGGCATTGTCCAACCAGATACTCTATGTCAAAGAAGAGTCGTCCAAGCCTAGCATGCAACAAGACGGCGTACCCGCACCCAATCCTTTCCACCGAGTCAGCATGGAACCCGGAACCTCGGCAAGAACCTCAGGATCGGAATCTTCCGAACCAGTCACACATGACCCATCCGTCGCTAAACCACGCGGCTGGAGGCGATGGCTTCGAGTGGTCGTCATCGGCTTGGTGCTGGGCTATGTCGGTATCTGCGGAACATTGCGAACCATCGAGCCAATGTTGATTTTCCCTGGTGCCTACCAGTCTCCGGGAAAGTCCTTGCCGTCCACCGACTTTCAACCTGGGCAGGACATCCGCGGTCAAGTTCAGGACTTTCGGTACCAAGCCGAAGATGGGCAGGCACTGATTGGAAGGTTGTTGCAACGTGAGTCACCACAGCAAACCATCTTGTTCTTGCACGGGAACGGCATTCACGCGGTCGATTTGGATGGCTGGACGCATCGGGTTGCTGCCGCAGCGGATGCCACGGTGATGACAGCGGAATATCGAGGCTTTGGAACGAATGAAACCCCCAGTGAGTCCATGGTCATCGCGGATGCTTATGCCGCTTTGCAAGCCATGGGGAACAAACTGGGCGTGGAGCGATCCGAGATCACGGTGTACGGTCGTTCGCTCGGCGGTGGGATCGCGGCAGGTTTGATCGGTCGTCTTGTCAAGGGAACGGATGATCCGTCTCCGGTGCGGGCCTTGGTTTTGGATCGGACCTTCAGCAGTGTGTTGGACATCGCACAGGACCGATTCCCCTTCATTCCCATGGGCCTACTGCTCAGAAACCGTTTCGATAGTCGGACCGCGCTGTCACGGTATGAAGGCCGGGTTCTTCAATGGCATGGGGACGCCGACAGGATTGTGCCGTTGGAATACGGCCAGGCGTTGCATGACGCGTTGGTTGCGAAGCCGAAGTCGATGCATGTACTTCCTGGGCTCGCACACAACGACGCCCTGCCGCCAGGATTCCTTCGGGAGAGGCTTCGCTCCATCACCGGGCCAACCAGACTGATTAAGTCAATGAGAAGTGAGGACGTCCCGGCAGGAACGTGACGTCACGAAAGACGTCAAGTCGTTCGGCCTTCTTGCGGCAGTTCGAATCTCTCGGGGACGTGTCGACTTAATCAAAGTCACAACCCGAAGCGTAAGCGAGGAAACCTTTATACAGTATCGATTTCGAGTGAGTCCTCGCTCACGCGTCGGGTTACGACGAAACCGACACGACCTCGGCGAGTTTCGCTACCCGATCACCAAGCTGCGAAGGAACACGAGTGCATGCTGGTGGCCGATTGGTTACCTCGGAAACGAAGATTCCCGTCTTCCGAATTGCAAACCAACGTGAATCCTCACCGTTGGGTATCGGGGTTCAGTGGGAGGAACGACCTTCGAACCCAGTCGGCGGTTTCGAGCCAGCGTTGCTTTTGCTGGTTGTTCAGCAGGGCGTTCACTTCTTCTTCCAGCAGATTGAATTCCGAATGTATCTCTGGTGACGAAGCTTGTCGGGCCGACTCAATGCGAGCATGACGCTTGCTGATCACGGCGAACACCGCTGCCGATTGTCCGTCCGTGAGCGCTAGCCGGCTGGTCAACGTGGCGGCGATTTCGGCAGGCAGCACTTCGGGGTGCGCTCGATAGTGCTGCATACGTGCGAAGATGTAGCGTGATGTCGCGACGACGCCCACGCCAATCCCGGCGCCGAACACGACCAGCAGGACGACAGCCTGAATCCAAGCAGGTAGCGCCCTGCGCCACGGTAATGGCCTCCTTGTTGACGGTGGAACCGAGTCACTCATGGCAAGACCTAGATGAACCAGAAGCTAATCCAAGGTTCCGTCATCAACGTGAGGCTTGGCATCAAGGCGACCATGATGGACGCCGCTACCGCCAACAGGCTCGCACCAACGACGAGCGGTGTTCTGTCGACGGCCGGTTTGACTGCGTTGTAGCCGGCGAGTGTCGATCGCACGCGTTGCCTCACATCGATGGGATCGTCTTCCAACGCGTAGGTGAGCTTGGCTCGCTCACGAATCCAGTCTTCCGCGGCATCAGGTTTCATCGGGATCCTCGAGGATTCGCTTGAGTCGCTTGCGGGCACGATGAGCCTGAACTTTCACCATCGTTTGTGTCCAACCGGTCAACGCCGCTGCTTCAGCGACGGTGTTGCCGTCCCAGTACAGAAGTGTGAGCACGAGGCGGTCGCGGGGCGACAGCTTTTCGAGCACCGCGTGCAACTGATCTCGCGCGTCAACCGCATCCGTTGCTTGCTCCGACATGATCGCCGCGTCAACGGGCTTGTCACGGATCTTCTGTATTAGACGCTTGTCACGAGCATCTCGCTTCCAATGTCGATAGCCGACACGGACGGCGATTTTTCGGAGCCAGTGTTCAAACGGGCTATTTCCTCGGAAGCTCCCAAGGCTTAGGAACGCTTCCACAAACACATCATGGACAAGACTCTCGACGACGTTCTGGTTTCGGCTATACCGCCGCATCTGTGTGGATAGGGTGGCCTGGTATCGGTCCACCAGTTGCTGAAACGCATCGTCGTCTCCGGCTCGCGCTGCGCCGACGAGTTCAGCTTCGACTTCTTCGAATCCCCAATCATTCGGTTCCACACGCACCGCGAATGTCGCCCATGCTTGCCGTCCCAGGCCGAGCAGGTGGCCAAGTTCTGCCCACGGACGGGATGCCGGGTGCGTTAGATCGAAATGCATGTTTGGACCTGCTCCTGGAACAAAAAATCAATCGCCAGTCGTTGCCGCGGCGACGATTGCTGGTCGAAGTGGCCGTACGCCTGCGTCTTTTCGGCCAATCACTTCGCCAGGTTTTCCCTTCATGGACGCTTGCAGCGATTCCCGCTCCTCGGCGTCAATGAAACCATCCTGATCCTGATCGCCCTTGGCCATCATCATCGCCTGGACGAATGCGGGCATCGGAGATTCCGCCAGTTCTTCTGGGCTGATTCTATCGTCATTGTTGACGTCAAACGTCATCAACAGCTGCGCCGGCCCAACGCTGTTGCCGCTGCGCCCCTCAAACGCACGTCCACTGCGATGGATGATGGACGCGAAGGCGTCCGTGATGCCCTTTTGTGACACGCTGGATTCCACGTCGGAAAGGCGCGCCATGCCACCCTTGGCCACGCAATAGAGGAACTGGTCCGAGCGAACAAACAGCTGGCCATCCGCCGCCGCGAACGAGCACTTGAATGGGGTGCTGTCACCGTCAAAACGGTTCACGGACACTTCTTCGAAGTCCGGAGCCATCCGAAACGCGATCGTGCCGGCCTGTTGCGTCAACGAAAGCCAAACATTGTCGGCCTTCATCAGCGATGCATAGGTGATGTTGCGATTGCCGTTGCCCAAACGCTCGCGCCAAAGGGTATCGCCTGTGGCGGCGTCAGCGCAGGTCAGAATCCCGTTTGTGCCCACCCAGTAGAGTTTGCCAGTATCCAAAACAGGAGACGGAACTCCGGGACCGGCGTTTCGAGACCACAGCGTGTGCGTCTCCGTCACGTCCCCGACGCCGCCAAGCTCAATCGCGATCACTTTACTGCTGGCCGCCACATAAACGACACCGTCACCGATAACAGGCGTGGTGCAAATGTATTTGCCCAGCGATTCAGCCACCCACCATTTCAGCTTGCCCGTTTGGGGATCGATGCCCCAGATTTCGTCCGAGAGCGGAATGATGATTTCATCGCTGCCGTTCTTCGCCGTGCCCACAACGGGCGTCGAGTAACTTCCTTCATAGAGTTGCGCCTCAACCCGCCAAACTTCTTTGCCGCTGACTCGATCGAAGGCGATCAACGCCTGTGTCTCATCGCATGCATTGACAAGGAGCAGGTCCTCGTGGATCACCGGACTTGCTCCCGTCCCCCAGGCCGTCGGCCCCGATTCGCTGCCGACAAAGCGTTGCCACAGCGGGTTTCCGACCAGATCAAACGCGTAGACGCCTGATTTCCCAAAGAAAACGAAAACACGCTCACCATCGGAAACAGGCGTGCAACTTGCGTAGCCGTGATCCGTGATGAACCCTTCAAACTTATCCTCCGGGAACCGAGTTGGTGGGCTGCGTTCCCACAACACCTCTCCCGTGAGTCGATCGACACAGGCAAGGTGTCGCCTTAGGTTGGCAATCTCTCCCGGATTGCTTGCATCCTGACCAAACCCGGAGAACGTCGTCACGAAGATTCGGTCACCCACGACCACCGGGCTGCTGACACCCTTTCCGGGGAGAGAAATCACCCACTGTAGGTTTTGGTCATCGCCCCACTCGACCGGAACGTCGCCGCCATAGATTCCCGCTGCGTTCTCTCCACGGAACTGCCGCCAGTCCTCACCTAAAGTCCAGGATGGCGTGAACAGCAGCCAGAGCACCATCAAAGGCAAACATGCTGGCCGAGAATTGCAGGTGCGCGTCGCAAACATTGGGTTCCCTCGTTTCGTGTGAACGAAGGCCCAGTGCGACCGACTTGCGGGCCGGTTACAGGCAACGCGCGCTTTTTTGAAGATTTCCAGAGGCGTCGAACTCGTCTCGCCAAGCAGGCCGTTTTCGAACGGGGATCAGCTGCCGGCGTTCTCGATTGCCTTGACGACCGCATCGCCCATATCGGCTGGCGTCGGTGCGACCACGATACCCGCATCTTCCAGAGCAGCCACTTTCTCTTCCGCGGTGCCTTTGCCACCGGAAATGATGGCACCGGCATGGCCCATTCGTTTCCCGGGAGGGGCCGTGCGACCCGCGATGAAGGCAGCGACGGGTTTGGTCACGTTTTCTTTTGCGTAGGCAGCCGCTTCTTCCTCGGCGGAGCCGCCGATCTCGCCAATCATCAAGATGGCTTCCGTTTGGTCGTCTTCCTGATAGAGCTCCAAGAGATCGATGAAGCTTGTCCCGACGATGGGGTCACCTCCAAGCCCGACGCAGGTGCTTTGACCCAACTTCAGATTGCTGGTTTGCCAGACGGCTTCATAAGTCAACGTGCCCGATCGGCTCATGACGCCAATCTTTCCTGGCGTGTGGATGTAACCGGGCATGATTCCGATCTTGCACTGACCTGGCGTGATCAAGCCCGGGCAATTGGGGCCAATCAGCACTGAGTCACTGACGCGGACTTTCTCGTAGACCCGAACCATATCGATGACAGGAACGCCTTCGGTGATGGCGGCGATGACACGGATCCCGGCATCAACCGCTTCCAAGATCGCGTCGGCGGTGAAGGGTGGTGGGACAAAGATCATGGTGGCGTCGGCGCCTGTCTTCTCCACGGCTTCTTCGACGGTGTCAAACACAGGCATCCCATCGACGTCCTGGCCGCCCTTGCCAGGTGTAACGCCACCGACCAATTGCGTCCCGTAGTCGCGGCAGCCTTTGGCGTGGAAGGTACCCGCGCTGCCGGTGATGCCCTGACAGATCACTTTGGTGTTGTTGTCGATCAGGATGCTCATGATGCACTCAAAAAGAAAAAAATACTTGGGATAGGATTGTGGTGAAGAGCGTCGATCCGGGTGTCGTTTAACCAGCTGTTGCCGCGACGATCTTCTCCGCCGCGTCGGTCAAATGGGTCGCCGTGATGATGTCGACGTCGCTGTCTTCCAGCATTTTGCGGCCCTCTTCGACTTCGGTGCCTTCCAAACGCACGACCAAAGGAACATCAAACCCGACTTCCTTGGACGCTTCGATCAGCGCCGAAGCGATGGTCGTGCATCGAGCGATGCCGCCAAAGATGTTCACCAAAACACCTTTGCAATTGGGATCGGACAGCAAGATGCGAAACGCTTCTGTCACCTGGGCCGCGTTAGCCCCACCGCCAACATCCAAGAAGTTGGCGGGATTCCCGCCGTGGTACTTGATGATATCCATCGTGGACATCGCCAATCCGGCGCCGTTGACCAGGCAGGCGATATTGCCGTCCAGCTTGACGTAGGAAAGTCCGGCTTTCCCGGCTCGGATTTCAGACTCCTCCTCTTCGCTGAGGTCGCGCAGTTCTTCGAGTTGCTTGTGCCGGAAGAGGGCGTTCTCATCGAAGGTGATTTTGGAATCCAAGGCAATCATCTGGCCATCACCGGTGATGACAAGCGGGTTGATCTCCGCGAGCGAGCAATCCATATCGACGAAAAAGCGGCACATGGACGTCAGAAACTTCATGGCACTCTTGGCAGCTGGCCCTTCGATTCCGAGCTTCTTACAGAGCTTGCGAACCTGAAATGCTTCTAGGCCGACGGCGGGATCGTAGTGTTCCTTGAAGATCTTCTCGGGCGTTTCTTCCGCAACTTTCTCAATCTCCACGCCACCTTCGGTGCTGACCATCAAAACGGGTTTCGAAGCGGCTCGGTCCACCACGATTCCGAGATAGAGTTCGCGGGCGATATCACAGCCGGCTTCGACGAACACCTTGCCGACGGTCTGCCCTTCCGGTCCCGTTTGGATCGTGACGAGCTTGTTGCCCAGCAGGCCTTTCGCCGCCGCGGCGGCCTCCTCAGCTGACTTGACGAGCACGACACCCTTTTGGTCAGGGTTGTCGATAATGTTCCCTTTTCCGCGTCCACCCGCATGAATCTGGGCTTTGACGACGGCGATTTTACCGCCCAAGTTGTTGTAGGCCTCTGCGGCTGCTTCGGGAGTCGTGACCATGTGACCGTCCAGCACGGGGACACCCGCGGCGCGAAAGAGATCCTTGCCCTGATATTCGTGAATCTTCATGGTTTGCCACAATCCCGGGTGATAGAACAGGTTTCGCGCGGACCCGAAGGGTCCGCACGAGATGTTTGCCGTCGTCTGCGACGGTCGACGCAACACGCTGAGGCGCTGAATATACGACTCGCTTGCCCACTCGAATAGCACCGAGCTGACATGTCCGAACGTACCGACATTCGATTGCATGCTGATGACAACGTGGTCGTCGCAGTGCAGAGATTGGAATCCGGAACGGCATTGAGTGTGGCGGCTGGCACCGTGACCTGTCGGCAAGTCATTCCACCGGGCCATAAGGTGGCGACGTGTCTCATTGCCGAGGGTGAGCCGGTGTGGAAGTTCGGGAACCCCATTGGCGTTGCGACACAGACCATCGGACCTGGTGAACATGTCCATTCCCACAACCTGATTGATGCCAACCAAGCCGCCGCGGAGGTGGCCCCATCCGCTACCGCGTCGGGATCGCGCTCAATCCGCATAGAGGATCGCCGTTTCCGTGGGAAGTGGAAGCCGTCGGATTCGTTGGGCGAGCAGTTCTTGGGCTTTCGACGACACGACGGCTGTGTGGGCACACGCAACTATGTGTTGATCGCCTCTCGCGTGAACTGTGCGGCAACGGTTTGCCATGAGATCAAGCGCCGTTTTCCTCGGGAGCGTTTGGCAGAGTTTCCCAATGTGGATGGGATTGCGGTGGCCACGCACACCACGGGGTGCGCGATGCCGTACGGTGGCGTCTCACTTAAGAGTGGCATTGGAGTGCGGGGGCAGCGACGGGTATTCCGGGGTGACCGCCAACCCGGTCGTGGGTGTCGTTGCGGACCGGCTGATCGACCAAGGCGGAGCCGCTGTTTTGAGCGAAACCACCGAAATCTATGGAGCTGAGCACCTGCTGTAGGCGCGGAGTGCCGATGAAGGTGTGGCTCGTGCCTTCCAGGAGAAGATCCAGTGGTGGCAACCTGGTTCTTTTCACAACAGGACGCGGCAGCTGTTTCGGCTGCAAGCCCGTGCCTGTCGTCAAGATTGCCAGCAATTCGGTTCTGTATCGCTCCATGCGGGACGACATGGATTTCGACGCGGGCCGGGTGCTCCGAGGCGATTCCATTGAAAGCGTGGGGACCGACCTCTTCCAAGAGGTTTTGGCGTATGCCTCGGGAAAACCGACCAAGAGCGAACAACAGGGTCTGGGTGATCACGAGTTTGTGCCCTGGACGGTGGGCCCAGTACTCTGAGGTGTTGGGCCTGTCGCCGGATTCCTCAGATATGGCCCCAAGATCTGGTTCATCCACTGCCACGGTTTTCCATCGGCAAGTAAGCTGGGAACTCCTTCACGTCGTCTCTTTTTTTGCGGGTTCACTCATGGGTCATCATGGTTCATCCCCGGCACCAGCGGGTCCTCCTCGAGACATGTCCCGCGAGGCGGTCGCAGCGCGTCTGAAGAGCTCGCTGTTGCAGGAGAAACAGGAGCTGGAGGTCGACAAAATCTTTCGTGCTCTTGTCAAGCTGGAGGGGTCTGACCTGCACATGAAAGTCGGTCAACCTCCGATGGTGCGCGTCCGTGGTGAACTGAAACCACTCAATCGCGGACCGATCGATGCGGAGGAAATGGTCCGTCTGCTGCTGCCCATGATGGACGAACGCAATCTGGGGATCTTTGAAGATGAAGGAGGGGCTGACTTCTCTTACATGTGCGAAGTCGACGGAACACGCTGGCGTTTCCGTATCAACATGCTCAAGTCCTTGGGCAACATCGGTTTGGTTGCCCGTCGCATCAACAATTTCATCCCGGATTTTCGCGGTCTGTTCTTGCCGGAGTCCATCGAGCAACTCTGTCACTACGAGCAGGGCATGGTGCTGTTGGCGGGCGTGACCGGCTCGGGCAAGAGCACCACGATTGGTTCGATGCTGAACTACATCAACAGCATCTATCGGAAACACATTCTCACACTGGAAGACCCGATCGAGTTTATCTTCACGGAAGACAAGAGCTTGATCAATCAACGCGAAATTGGTCAGGACGTGGTCGATTTCAGCATCGGGATGAAACATGCCGTGCGGGAAGACCCCGACATCATCCTGGTCGGTGAGTTGCGGGACGAAGAGACCTTCATGACGGCGATCCACGCGGCGGAAACCGGTCACTTGGTGTTCGGGACGATCCACGCCGCCAGTGCGTCGACCACGATCGGCCGGATCCTCGACTTGTTCCCCGAAGAAATGCACAATGCGATCCGTTCGGCCATCGCCTTCAACATGAAAGGCATCATCGCGCAGAAGTTGCTCAAGAGCATCAGGCCGGGCGTGCCCCGCGTGCCAACTTGCGAAGTGATGACGTTCTCGCCGATGATCCGCAAGTTGGTTTTGGAAGGCCATGACAATAAACTGCCCGACGCCATTCGCATCGGCGCCGAGGACGGCATGCAAGATTTCACGATGAGTCTGCAGGGACTGATCGATGACGAATTGATCGATCGACCCACCGCCTTTGCCGTCGCACCCAACAAAGATGCATTGAAAATGGCACTCAAGGGCATCGACGTGAAAGCACCAGGGATTCTTTGATGGCAGCAAATAGCGAAGGCGAAGTGCAGCTGTGGCAGACCGTGCCGGCTGTTGAGTTCAACCCCAAGATCAAGGACCGTACCGAAGAGCAATCGCTGCTGGTGGCCGCCCGCCAAGGTGCCGGCTTCCCCGTCGCGGGCGGTCAGGTCGCCCATGCGATCGCGTCACGGGCCACGCACATCTTGATGGATTTTTCGGCCAACGCGTGTGCCGTTCGCTATCAGATCGATGGGGATTGGGAGCAATTGCCGCCGCTGGATCGGGAAACCGGCGACGCCATGCTCTACGCCGTCAAACAGCTCTGCTTGATGAACCCGGCTGACCGCCGCGGTCCCCAAAAAGGAAGCGTCCAGGTCAAACTCGTCAAGGAAAAGTTTGACTTGGCGGTCCAGAGTCGCGGCGTCGCAACGGGGGAGCAGGTGCTGTGCAAGATCGAGCCGGAAAAGTTGCCCTTTGCCAATCTCTCCGAATTGGGAATGCGCGACAAAATGATCGAAGCGTTCAAGGGCGAACTCAACGCGTCAGGGAAAACGCTTTTGATCACAACGTCCAAGGGAGACGGGCTGACAACCTTGTGGAATGTCGCGATCAATGCGTCGGATCGGCTGATCCGGGACTTTCAGTCATTTGAACCAGAGACTGCACCGGAGCCCGAGATCATCAACATCAGCGCCAACCTGTATTCGGAAGAGGAAGGCAAGACGGAGCTGGACCTGGTTAAGAGAATGATCTTGCGCGAGCCAGACGTGTTCATGTTTCCCAACGCGCCCGGAGAAGACTCTCTCAAGGCTTGTTTGGAACAGGTGGTGGCCGCCGATCGTCAAGTGATTCACCGAGCGGTCGCGCCCAATGCCGTCGCGGCGTTGGTGGCATTTGTGGCAAAGTACCCGTCCTGTGCCTCTTTGATCGCTCAGACGATCGGGGGCGTGATGCACGGTCGCCTGGTTCGACGTCTCTGTGACAATTGTAAAGCCGGGTTTCAGCCGCCGCCAAAGCTACTGGCTCAATTGGGCATCCCACCCGGCCGAGTCGCCTTGTTGTACCAACCGTTCATCCCACCACCACCCGAGCAACAGGTGGATGAACAAGGCCGTCCGGCACCCATTGAACCCTGCCCGGAATGCAACGCGCGGGGTTATCTTGGTCGTGTTGGGATCTTTGAATTCTTGAGACCGGGTGAGCAGCTCAAGGCCGCGCTCACGAAAACGCAGGATGTGGCGCAACTGACGGCGATCGCAAAGAGCGAGGGCTATCGTCCCGCTCAGTCGGAGGCGGTGCTGACGGTGGCACGCGGGCTGTCCGGTTTGGACGAACTCAAACGCGCGTTCGCAAAGCGTTGACCCGCGTGGACCGGAATCAGTCGTCAGCGGGCGCACCGTCTTTCAAGACGAAACGGGCACGCAACTTGGCAACCTCGTCCGCCAAACCAGCTTGTTTGACACTGTCGAGGACCTGTTCAAAGTCTTTGTAAGCGTCCGGGGCTTCGTCGCGCGGGTAGGTTCGACAGTTACTGAGGATATCGCACGCGTCGAACTGCGCGTCGATCTTCTCCTGTTGCAACTCCTTCTTGGCACGCGTGCGACTCATACGGCGACCCGCCCCATGGTTCACACTGTACGCGGCGATGTGGGCGCCGGGTTTGGCGACCATCACCGACGAGCCATCACGAGGGTTGCCTGGCAACAGGATGGGATGACCGGTGGATTCAAAGTCCGTGCCAATCAGTTGTTCATGACCGGCGGGCAAAGCGCGCGTGGCGCCTTTGCGGTGTACCCACTGCGCTTGACCGTCTACGGGTTCCCGTCGGGCGATGTTGTGGCTGATGAAGTACACCAACTCACCCCGGGTTCCCGGAATGACTTCATTGAAGGCCTCCAAGACCAGCGCGTTGATAAGCAAATGGTTGACTGTCGCGAAGTTAGCTCCCATTGCCATGTCACAGAGGTATCGTTGCCCTTCCTCGGAATGCACCGGCGCATAAACGAGATTGGCATCACCGCCTGGGAAGGCGATGTCGGATTCCTTCATGTGCGACTTCAATGCGCGAAACTGGGCTTGGGCCAGGTCGTAACCGAACCCGCGTGAACCGCAGTGCGACAGAAACGCCACGTGATTGTCCTTGAGTCCGAAGTGCCGCGCCGTCTCGCGGAGATCCGGATCGTCAACGAGTTCGACAATTTCGGCTTCGCCGAAGTGGTTCCCGCCTCCATAGCTTCCGAGTTGGCGGTATTTTCCGGCAAGGCGCTTTTGTTGATCGCGGTTGCGCCCCATCCACTCCAGGCGAGCTGCCAAGGTATCCGTGCTGCCATCGGGCGCGCGATGGAAAGCATCTTCGCAGCGAGTCGCCCAAGTCTTGGGAATGCCGAGCTTCTTGAGAACAGTGCGGCTCGCACCTTCGGTCGCAACGCGGAACCCAAGCGTTTCATCGACCGAACGAGCTTTGGGGGCATCGCGTTGCCCTTTGCCGGCGCCCGTGGGGATGCGTTTGCCGATGGCTTGAATGATCCTGCGGCGTACGCGTCGATCGGCGATGGAGTCTGCGGGAAGGTCGGTTTGCAACAGACTCATGGAACACTTGATGTCCACGCCGACGGGACCGGGATAGATGTGGGTGGGCGATACCAGAACGGAACCCACGGGAGCCCCGTAACCCACGTGCGCATCCGGGTTGAGCACAAATCGGCTCACGCCAGGTGCCAGTGAACTGTTGATGGCTTGTGACATCATGGCCGGCTCAAACGTTTCCCGAATTTGTTGGTTGCCGATCACGGTGATGGGCGGACGATGCTCGCCGACGTGGAGCTCTGCTGTTGCTTCGCCGGTGACGCTCAGGCCGCATCGGTCGGGGGAGATTGGGTCAGTGGAATTCATCAGGCTGTCGCGTTTCGTTTGCCGTGTTGCAGGTTTGGCATGCGGACACGGCACATCCCTGGGAGGTTCATGCTCGAAGCTGCATGGTCTGAGGCTTCATTGGTGGCTACGATAGCACCGTCGCTCAGTGGGTGGGGTGATCGCTCATGGTCATGGCGTCGTGGAGTCATCCACTGCCATGGCGTGGGAGGAAAGTCCGGGCTCCGAAGGGCAGGATGGTCGATAACGTCGACCGGCCGTGAGGTTAGGGAAAGTGCAGCAGAGAGCAGACCGCCGAACGGGTTCGCGGGGTCGGATGGCAACATCCCGGCATCGTGCGCCGCGTGGCAAGGGTGAAACGGTGCGGTAAGAGCGCACCAGCGATCGGGGTGACTCGGTCGGCTTGGTAAACCCCATCCGGAGCTAGACCAAACAGGGTGCATCATCGTGGCGGCCCGCCGCGTTATCGACATCCGGGTAGGTCGCGATGGAGGCGATGAGCAATCATCGTGCACAGATAAATGATCACCTCCGATGGTTTTTGATCGGTTCTCCGGTTGAAGCACCTCGGACAGAACCCGGCTTACAAACCCACTGAGCGGCCTTTTCAAATCGAGCTTGTGAGCCATTCCGAATGACATCCTCGTCGAATCAACGGCAGCAACGGTACCTTCGCCAGGAGCAATTCGCGCCCCTGGGCGAGCGCGGGCAGAAGGCACTTGCGTCTTCCCGAGTGGCGATCTTGGGTTGTGGTGCCCTGGGAACGGTGGCCGCCGAACTGTTGGCTCGGTCGGGTGTGGGCTCCCTTCATCTGATCGACCGTGACTTGGTGGAATGGAGCAATCTGCAGCGGCAAGCCTTGTTTACGGAACAGGACGCGGAAGCAGGCGCGGCCAAGGCGGAGGCGGCGGCGCGCCGACTCAGGCAAATCAATTCGGAAATCCAGATCGTCGAAACGGTGGTCGACGTGACGGCGGTCAACATCCAGCAAACCCTGGGTAAGGCGGATTTGGTCGTGGACGCTTGTGACAACTTCGCGCTACGGCTGCTCTTGAACGATTGGTCGCTAGAAACCAAGACGGCCTGGGTGCACGGGGGTGCCGTCGGCGCCACGGGACAAGTTCGGCTGTTCCTTGGAAAGCCGCCGTGCTTTCGATGCCTGGTTCCAGACTTGCCCGATCCGGGATCGGTTGCTACCTGTGACACGGCGGGCGTGCTGGCACCCACAACCCATTTCATTGCCAGCCTGCAGGTGCTTGAGGCGATCAAGTTCTTGAGCGGATGCCATGAGGTCGTATCAGGTTCCGTTCAGTCGTTTGACCTGTGGCGCAATCGCGCGTGTGCCGTTGCCATCGATCAAGGCTTGATGTCGCAGTGTCGCGCGTGCGCCCATGGACACCGAGACTTCCTCAATGCCGTCGACACCGCTTACTCGCGAACGGTGACCTTGTGTGGACGCGACGCGGTGCAGATTGCACCCGACGGTCGATCGGTCGATTTCGATCGCATCATGCAGCGTTGGCGGCCATCCGGATCTGCCCAGCAGACTCGTTTCTTCGTGCGACTCCAATTGGATGAATCACAGAGCGTGACGTTATTCCGCGATGGCCGCGCGGTGATCACGGGCGTGCGTGATGTCGCTCACGGACGGGTCCTGTTCGACCGTTTTGTAGGCAGCTAAATGACATCCGCCGGTGCAACGGCATGGGCTTCCACCAAGCGATTGATGAGGTCATCGACCGTGATGCCGTCCGCCTCCGCCGCAAACGTGGGCACAATGCGGTGTCTCAGCACGGGAAGGGCAAGTGCCTGAACATCATCGATCGTGACGTGGGTTCGACCGTGCAGCAGCGCACGCGCTTTGGCAGCAAGCACGAGTTGTTGACTCGCGCGCGGGCCCGGGCCCCAACCGATCCACTCACGCACCCAGGCGCTTGCGCCAGGCTCATTCGGGCGTGCATCGCGAACCAAGTCGATCACCCAGTCCTTCACGTGTTCGGGCAAAGGAACGCGGCGCACGACCTCCTGGTACCTCACGATGTCATCTCCCGAGATAACGGATTGAACGTCGGCGGAATGATTGGACGTTGTGCGGTCAACGATTTCCGCTTCTTGTTCGCGCGTCGGATACTGCACAACCACATGGAACAAAAAGCGATCGCGTTGCGCCTCGGGCAGCGGGTACGTTCCTTCCTGTTCGATTGGATTTTGAGTGGCCAAGACAAAGAACGGCTCTTTGAGAGCGTAAGTGCGCCCGCCCGCGGTGACTTCATGCTCTTGCATGGCTTCCAGGAGCGCCGCCTGCGTCTTCGGGGGCGTCCGGTTGATTTCATCGGCCAACAGCATCTGGGTGAAGATGGGGCCTTGCACGAACACCATTTCACGTCGCCCGGTTTCATGGTCCTCTTGAATGATGTCGGTGCCGGTGATGTCGCCTGGCATCAAGTCGGGGGTGAATTGGATGCGGCGAAAATCGAGTGTCATGGATGAGGCAAGCGTCCGGACCATCAGAGTCTTGGCCAGTCCCGGCACTCCTTCCAAGAGGCAATGACCCCGTGCCAGGATTGCGATTAGAAGCTGCTCGATCACCTCGTCTTGGCCGACGACGATGCGACTGACCTGCTCTTTCACACGCGAGACGGCCGTGATCAAGGAATCCGCTGCCGCCAAATCATCTTCGTTGATGGCAGACTCAGGCTTGGGATCGATCGGGGGTGGTTGGACCATGGGGCGCTGCCTGTGTCAGATGAAATCGCATTTGTCTCCCCTCTGAGTTTACCAGCCCACCTCCAATCTTGTTGGTTCCAACTCTTCAGCCAATCCAGGTATCAGCGACCAACTGCCTGAGTGGTGTGCAAATAGGTCCGTCTTGCTCGTCTCAAAGCTCGATAGGGATCGGATGTTTCGATTCTCAAACAATCAAAGCGAAAAAACGGCGAGCAAAGCCAATGCTTCACCCGCCGTTCTCGTGTCCTTAGCGCAATACAGACCAATCAGATTGCTTCGGGGTCCAAGATATACTCGGGCCACGGAACGTCACTGCTCTTGCCACGCGGTGTCAGCAAGGCCTGGTAAACGCGATAGTCGATTGAATTCGTAATGAACCGAGTGCCGCCGTCGGCCATCCCTGCGTTGACTCCCTCGACATGAGCGGACGACGGTCGAGCAAGGTGAAAAGCATCGGTAGCGTTTTCGATTGTCTTCGTGAAGATATCGTCGCTGACCGTGGTTCCACCGCCATTCACCATGTAGAACGTAAGAACTTCTGTCGGAGCAGTACCGGAAAGGTTCCAGGTGAAGCTCGTATTGGTTTGATCCGGATCCGCGTAGTGCCAGACCATGCCATTCACGTAGCGGGCCGACTCTCCCGCATTTGGCGCCGCGGTCCCTGCCGAGACCGTAAAGGCGACTTCACCGGTGGTGGAATACAACGCACCGGCGGACGCGCCTGTCAAAGGATCAATTAGTCCCGCACGATGCCACGGCAAGGCTTGGACGTTTTCAGAGAACAGCATCGTATTTCCCTGACCGTCCTTGAAGTCATCAAGACGAACGGCAGGGCCTTCCTGCGTTGGGACACGCGCCACCGCGCCACCTGATCCACCCGCGCTCGCGTAGTACTTGCAATTGAACGCGCCATTGTCTCGGCTCTGTGAGGCTGCAAACGTCACTGTGGCGGCGAACGCGGGCGAAGCTTCTGATCCGGTGTTCCGCTTGTGCGGGAAGCCAGTATTTGCGATGTAACTGTTCTTGCCGTTTTCGGCGATTGAGACGGGATTGCTCGGGCACTGCATGATCGCCAAATTTGGTGCCGCCAGCTCGTGATAGCCGATTCCCGCCTCGTCCGATGTGTTGTCATACTCGCCGCCATCGACACCGACGATGGGATAGCGGTCTTCGGTCCAGCGCTCGTAGGTCGCCTGTCCGTCCAAGTAGGGCAATAACGCAACCGCCCAGGTTCCCAGCTTCACGTGCGGGGGAACCGCTCCGTCAGCCGGATCGGAAGGATCCGTTGCAGTGCCGTAGGTCGTCGCCCCTGAAGCGGAAGTTGGTGTCCCGAAAACACCATACTTCTCGATATAGCCTGGCAACTCACCTTTCGAATTCTCACGCTGGATGGCACCCAAGGCCAGGTTCTTGATCTGCGTGCTGCACTGGTTGCGCCGGGCTGCTTCGCGGGCTGCGTTCACGGCGGGGATCAGGAGCCCCATCAGGATTCCGATGATGGTGATGACCACCAACAATTCGACGAGGGTGAAGCCGGGACGTCTTTGGTTCATGGTGAGGTTCCAAAAAGCGGTGTGGGAGAGAAGAGATTGGCCTGGCGCACTCACTGACCGGAGACCTCGCGCCGCCACGCCAGTATCGCGGAAAGCAAACATAAAAGCAACCTTTTTTGTCCCCCATGGCGGACGCACGGGGGTGGAATCTCCCTTTCCCCCATCGCCACAAAAAGTGGCGTCAACTTGACAACGGCACTGTCGAAATAGGCAGCCCTTGTGGGGACTTTGGAGTCCCTGGGATGGCTCCCAAACCTCGCGGACGCGAATCCTGTGAGGTGATCAGGTGTTCCATGAACAATTTTGGGCGACTTCGGTTACACTCTGGTCGGCGGTGCTTGTGTTTCGACGCCCTTAGACGGCGCGCTGGGCAAGAGCACAGACCGATGTGTCGACCGTGCCGGCGAAACTGCCGCTTCCCACCCAACTTTCCTACCTTCATTTCACAACTGTCTAAGGATTTTTTGGAATGCCTCAAAATGTTCCCAACAGTCAGGCCTCCGAGTCACGACGTTCCTTTCTGAAAACCGGTTCGGCCGCTGCGGCGGGCTCTGCCTTGGCAGGTGTCGCGATCCCACAGGCACATGCGGCCAGCGATGACACCATTCGCTTTGTTGTGATTGGTTGTGGTGGTCGCGGTACCGGTGCTGCCCAGAACATTCTCAAGACGAAGGGAAATGTGAAGTTGGTCGCGGTCGCGGACGCGTTTCAGAAGAAGGCCGACTACAGCGTCAATTCGCTGGCGACCCGGTACAAGGACAAAGTGGACTGCCCCGAGGAACGCCGGTACACCGGATTGGACGGCTACAAGGCAGCCATCGATACCGATTGTGACTTGGTCGTGATCGCGACTCCCCCGGGTTTCAAGCCGATGCAGTTTGAGTACGCCATCGCGAAGGGCCGCCATGTCTTCATGGAGAAGCCGGTTGCCGTGGACGCTGCTGGCGTGAAACGCGTTCTTGCAGCCGTGGAAGAATCGAAGAAGAAAAACCGCATGGTCGGCATTGGTCTGCAACGACGCCACGAGCCGCAGTACTTGGAAACGGTCGCACGTATCCACGATGGTGCGATCGGCGACGTGATCTCGCAGCAGGTTTACTGGAACGGGAATGGCATTTGGTATCGCAACAAGACCGATGACCAAAACGAAATGCAGTTCCAGATTAACAACTGGTATCACTTCAACTGGGTGTGTGGGGATCAAATTTGTGAGCAGCACATCCACAATTTGGACGTGGGCTGCTGGGTGAAGGGCGAGTACCCGGTTGAATGCAATGGGATGGGTGGCCATCAACAACGGATGAATGGTGACGGCTCCATGTCGCAGATCTTCGACCACACCTTCTGCGAATTCACGTTCGCGGATGGAACGAAGATGCACAGTCAGGGCCGCCACTTGAAGGGTGGTTGGACCAAGGTGTCGGAGTTTGCCCTGGGGACAAAGGGATCCGCCGATCCATCGGGCGAGATCATGGGAGAAAACGCTTGGAAGTTCTCAGGGGAACGCAAGAACGGCCACCAGCAGGAGCAACATGATTTGATCGAGGCCCTGATGCGTGGCGAGATTTACAATGAGGGCGAGTACGGCGCGAAGTCGACATTCACTGCCATCCTTGGTCGGGAAGCTTGTTACTCCGGAAAGGTCATCAAGTGGGATGACCTGATGGAGAAGGGAACCGAGTTGGCCCCCGGGATCGACGACTACACCCTCGACATGGAGCCTCCCGTTGTGCGCGGGGAAGACGGCAAGTACCCGCTGCCTGTGCCCGGCAAGCACAACCCGTTTGCTTAATCAGCACCGTACGACATGTGCTCACAATGTCCGCGAGGCATTGTGGGCTGTGTCTCTATTGGTCACGCCGAAAGGCTCTTGGCAAATCATTGCTAGGAGCCTTTTTTTCGTGGGGATCCCCGGCGGCGAGCGAGACAGTCCGCATGCCTTGGTTGCGACCACCTCGTTCAAGGAAGGTCTTCTTGGAGTCCCACCAGCTCGAGCAGGCGCAGGGCATTGGTAGTCGGGCAGATCCCGTTTCGCATGCGATAGTCGAAAGTCATGCGGTCATTCCCATCGGCATCCGGACGAACCGTCTCTCGAAAGTGAACCGGCAAGGCACGCTCACCCATCTCCGGTTCATCGGCGAGTTCCAGATCGTGAGTGGTGATGGCGCCGATCGACCCGCAGCGACTCAGGTGACGCAGCACGCGGGCGACGGCGATCTGTCGTTCGCGGCTGTTGGTTCCTTGCAGAATCTCATCCAAGAGAAATAGCTGCGTGAGCTGATTGGACTTGGCGAGTTGTTTCGCGTGATCGACCACCTCCGCAAGACGCTGGAGCTCGGCCATGTAGTAGGAAACACCGTCGCCGAGATTGTCGGCAACGCGAATGCTGGTCGCCAGCTCGATGGCGGGTAAACGCAGCTCTCTCGCACAGATAGGGCCGCCCGCCATCGCGAGACAGGTGTTGAGCCCCACAGACCGAAGCATGGTGCTTTTACCCGACATGTTGCTGCCGGTGACCAGAAGAAAGCTCCCGGGCGGTCCGATGGTCACATCGTTGTCCACCCGGTCCGACTCAGGCAGCAAGGGATGCCCCATCGCAGTTGACGAAACAAGGGGAGGCGAGGGGGCGGCGTGCGCCGTGGCCGGGGCCAACTGCCAAACGGGTTCGGTCCATGTTGGGTGATCGTCGATCAGTGCCGCTAACGACATGAGGGCATCCAGCTCCGCGAGGCTGGTCAGCCAGGCCTCTGCGAATTCACCATGTTTTTTCTGCCAGCGTTCGAGTCTGCGGAGCGCGTGGATGTCCCAAAGAAACCACGACTGCAGAACAATGTAGGGAAGAAACGTGGCTGCGGACTGTTTGAGATTGACCCATCGGGCCACACCAGCAAGTTCGGTGAGCCCCTGTTTGGCCGACGTCTCGCTATCCCCAAGTAATCGGTCAAAGATCCTTTTTGCCAAGCTGTTGTTTATGGGCGTTTCCTCGGCGAGGCTCTTTAATGGTCGGGCTGCATCCAAGAGAATTTGCAGGTCGCCAACCGAACGACGCGAT
>JBCCYK010000094.1:0-22571 GCA_039189905.1 Planctomycetota bacterium | reverse complement strand
TGCGTTTCCCCCCTTGCCGGACGCTCAGCACGGAGCGGTTACCCACTCCGCACCTCCGGTGGAGGCCATAGCAGTTGGCTAAACTTTCTATGTAGGACGCTTTCATTCCCTATCTCAACCCGGTTTATCCCGGCACTCCCCACCCCAGCCTCGCTGACGCGGGCTGACCCTCCCACGGCAAGCCGCGGGAGGGTGTTTTTGGTTTGGCTGCGTTTCAGTGGTGCTGATCGGCGACAATGGTCGTTTGATCGGCCCAACTCAATCGTCAGCCCGCGACGCGTACCGGATCAGATCGGCGGTCGTCTTCAAGCCCAGCTTCTTTAGCAGCCGATGGCGGTAGGTTTCGACGGTTCGAACACTGATGTCCAACCGAGTGGCAATCTGCTTGTAGGCCAAGCCATCCGCGATTCCCCGCAAAACCTCACGCTCTCGTGGTGTCAACTTGTTGTTCTGACCCTGATACTGAAGAATCTCAGCCGCCAGATCTGGTGAAATGAACGTCCCGCCGCTGGCAACGTGTTTGATCGCCTTGACCAAGTCCTCAAACGCGGACTGCTTGTGCACGTAGCCGACAGCACCGGCCTCGATCACGCGCGTGATGACGGCAGGTGCCGTGTGCGCCGTTAACGCGATCACGCGAGTCTTGAGTTGTGATTCGACCACAAATTTGGCGACCGCCTCGGCACCGCCACTGGGCATCGCGACATCCACGACCGCAACATCCGGCTTGCACTTAGCAATCATACCCGCAGCTTGGTCTCCGTCGTTGGCCTGGCCGACCACCTGGATGCCACCGGCACTCTCTAGCAGGCTGGCCAGTCCCGCCATCAGAATACGATGATCGTCGGCGATCAACACCGTGATGTTCATGTTGAGAGCTCTCGCGGGACCGTGACACGTACGATCAAACCGCCGTCTTGTGGATGGATGAACTCGGCTCTTCCACCCAGCAATCGCGCCCGTTCTCGAATCGTTCGAACGCCAACCCCCAAATCTTGCGGAAGTTTTCGTTCATCAGCGATCCGAACGCCCTGGCCGTCATCACGCACTTCCAAAATCACGTTGTGCCGCTGGCATCGTAGGTCAACGTGGACCGTCGTTGCGTCAGCGTGCTTGATCACGTTTTGCAAGGACTCCTGATAGACGCGGTACAGGCTATCCTTGATGGAATCCGCGATGTCATCATCCTCGTCAGCCTCGGCTTCGATTCGCAACCCCGTGCTTTGCTGCATCTGGGCCACGTGCGATCGAATCGCGTCTCCAAGCGACAGACGTTCCAATGCTTCGGGACGCAGATCGTGCGATAACCGTCGCAGTTCGCCCGTCGTCATCTTGACCTGCTCGATCAGGGGTTCAAACGCTGCACCGCTGTCCTCCGCGTTGGCCTGGATCATCTGCAGGTTTAACTGGAAGGCTAGAAGCGATTGTGTGACACCGTCATGCAGCTCGCGCGAGATCCGACGGCGTTCTTCTTCCTGAGCGTTTAGGATCGCTGCGGTGGCATGATGCGCTTGCTGACGGACTCGCATGAACCTGGACCGCAACACCATCACCCCGCATGCAAAGAAAATGGCGATCCCAATGGCCCCCCACCGAATCCGCATGATCGTCGGTTGTCCTGTGATCTCAAGCAACTCGGCGAGCGTCAACACGACCAGACTGACGAGCCCAAAGGCGATGAGCCCGGCCTGATCTTGACGCTGTCGAAACGCGCTCCATCCCCATCGCAGCCAACATAGGTTGAGCCACAGCAGCAACAGGAACCACGTCCATAAGGAGATCGCAATCCACTCCCGACGAAACGCCAGCCCACTACAAAGCAAGGACACGATGATAATCCGTCCCAGATGACGTCGTGGGAGGCTTCGCATCAATAGCGAAGCGACAAAAAGATGAAACGTCACCGGTAGCCACACGGACCCGAGATAGTCGGCGTAGAATCTGGCCGTGCTGTAACCGAATGTGGCAACCCAAACGCGTGATTGAAGCAACTGACACACCGCTGCCAACGTGGTGCTGATGGCCAGCCAACGATACTCGCTGGATGGCGACGTCCATGCCAACATCATCGCGACGATGGAGCCGACCAACAACACCGTGGTGATCACGCCATCGGCAAACCATGCGTCTGTGATGGACGGCGTGGTCGCTCGTTGGACTGTCGATGCATCCCCCAGCACCAGAGGCCCGCCGACGATGCCACCGCCATAGACACAGCGATGCACTCGAATCGCGATGAGGCACCGGTTGGCCTGAGACAACACCTCAGCAGGAACGTCAACCACCAACGGATCCATCGGCATGCCATCCAGGTTTGGAAGCATGCTTCCTTGCTGCGCTATCTTGCGACCGTTGACGAACACTTCGCAAGCATCGCTGATGATGCCAATCGAGAACGAAACATTCCGAGACTCGGTCTGACTTGGCAGCTTGACGTCGATGCGATACCAGCCACGCAGTTGGCTACAGAATGGGCCAAACTCGCTGGTCCAAGAACGCGGTATCGCAACCGAAGCCCAGTGGGCATCGTCGTAATCAGGATCAGCCCACTGTTTGGCGTCCCCGAATCGAAACTTGGCCGTGGTGGGAAACGAAACGGACGCGCCGTCCGTGCGTCCAACGCAACAACAGACCGAGACAACGAACAGAGCGATCCAGTGCCTCATGGCGGGTTCACATGTTTCATTCTTCCAATGTAGCATCGAGCGGTGGAACCATTCCTCGTGAATCATCTCCCTGGGTGCCACAGACGTCCGCGTCACATGGTGAGACTCGCCGAGCAGGAAAGAAGTCACATTCCCGCGACAGGATGAGCGCGGCCATGCGAAGCCAGGTGCGAGAAGAAGGTAGCCCATCAACCAACGCAAAAGAGCACTGGGCAGGTGCCCAGTGCTCTCGTCGAATCACAGTGGCGAAGGGAAACGTTCAGATTTCCTCGTCAATCACTTCGCGCGAAGCACGCGTGCCTAACGATCCCCAAAGTCCGAACGGGGACTGACTCCCGGCAGGGAGATAGGTCCCCTGATGACCCTGTCGGTTCATCTTGACCATCGGACTCTGCTGATTTCCAGATTCAATCGAGTCGGTGATGAACTTGACCGCACCGTCACCCATCAAGACGTGAGCACCGCCTTGATGCCGACTGGAAACAGACACCAGCATTCCCGTCTCGTGATTCCCGGCCCCCGCGGCTGTGGTCGAATTGAAGCCGAGGCAGAGTTCGGAATTCGGGGGGCGGATCGTCTGCACCTGAGTGTAAAGCGGTCGACCAAACGCCCACTTGAAACCGCGGCGTTGCTGGTTGCCATTCTGCAAATTTGTGCCAGGAGCCCAGAATTGTGGCCGACTTGGATCAACCAGAGTCGAGCACGAGGTTGCCCCACCCAGCACCGCAAGATCGGTCGTACGGCGTGTATTTGGCGGGGCGGTTCTCACGTCACGATCACCCAGGTCCGTGACGATTTCGCCCATGGCGATCGTGTTTGCCAATCCGTCCAGGCAATCCCGAAACCTCATGTCCTCGCGGAAGACGTAAAAACCCCTGGCTCCTGCTCTCGACCACTGCGCCCGCGCGTTGGATTCTCGGGCTGCATTATCAAGTCGTGCATTCGCCGACATATCGATCGAATCCCCGGTGCAAACGGCATAATTGGTCCGCCCTGCAGACGGCAAACCTTCACCAGGATCCGATGGGCAACGGAAGGTCGGAATCGTAGTTTCCCACGGCCGGTAGCTTCCGCCGTTACCATTGTTGATCTCAGCGATGTTGCGATGCGGACCAGGCCCCATCGCGCTGAAGACGCGACCCGCACCAGGGTCTCCGATGGGGACTTGGTAAGGATTAGACACCTGCTCCCAAATTGCCTGCTGCTCCATGAAGGGTGTGAGAGCAACTAAGGCTGAGAGATCCAGGCGATTGAGTCCCCGTGCCCCTGCGGCATTGGGCCCGCTTTGCCAGGCAGCCGGAGCGCCTGGATACTGATTGGTTCCAGATCCTTGCTTAGGGAGCTGGTTGTACGCGGCGTGGTAGTTGTGCATCGCTAATCCAAGCTGCTTGAAATTGTTGCTGCAGCTCATCCGGCGAGCCGCTTCGCGAGCGGCCTGCACGGCAGGCAACAACAACCCAACAAGCACCCCGATAATCGCGATGACCACCAGCAATTCGACAAGGGTGAAACCCTTGCGCCGCAGCTCAAGCGAGCCGCTGCTTCGTTGAGACATTCAGATCAACCTTTCAAAAAAAGAACAATCGCGGACACTTTCGTGGGTGTCCACCAGGAAAAGCCCCGACAATCGAGGCATCACTCAAAATAGCGCAGAAAGCTTCCCAACTCGCAAAAGTGGCGTCGGGTCGGGATGAACCTTTGTTGCCGTTTAACCAAATAACCAGGAGATTCGTAACACCTGCCGCTCAAAACCTCGAATCTGATGTCCGAAGGACACTGACATCCGCCAGCACGAACGCCTGAGCATGGCTCAGGAGCCGTCTTCGGCGCTGTCCTCTTCGTCGGACATCACCGCTGCTTCGTCAGGATTTTCGGCCAAGTACGCTTCGTACTCATTCGCGGAGGGAGCCTCGCCCTCCGAAGCGGAACCACCGCAACCGGCGGTCAGTAGGCAAGCCATAAGGGCAAGGGCGGGAATCGTCAGTCTGAAAACCATGAGGGAAGGTTTCATGGACAAAGGGGTCCTACGGAGAGGGCGGTTTCGTAAATGAGATAGCAATGAAAGCTGGAAATTGAGATTGCGGAGCCAACGCCCTGCACCCGTAATGCACCAGAGTGCAGAAGTTAGACGGCACACCCATTCAGAAGATTCCACCGGTCGCAAGCAAGCTGACAGAAGTGGTGAATTTGACTGATCAACAAGGTCTCGGTCGCCTTCGAAAGCACAGCTGAAGGCCAACTTTCGGGGGATGGAGATCCGCAACGCCGTGCGGGTCCAAGCTAGTTAAGAGTAGCAGGGTAACAACCCAGACCGCACGGGGCGTCGCATCCCGATCCCGTAGAAGAGCCCTAACGGTGTTCTAATAGCCTTTCTGGAGGGTTCAGCGTCGGCTGAATTCGTGTTCTTGGCCTGGTGACGCCGCCGCCATTTGTCGACGATTGCACTTCTTGGCTCACATCGAATTCCATCAACACTGCGGTTTGACGATTGAATTCCTGAGGGTCGAGCGCGCCCGAGCGCCGCGAAGACCCGATCGTTGAGTCAAACCGTCCCGTAACCTCCGGCAATCGTCGAAGCCCAGCTTGACGCTGGCCCCCGTTGATCCCTTGCGTCGGGTCGGGAATCAGGCCAGGGCTCTGAGGAGCGATCTGTTCTCCGAGTTGAAGGTACTGTACGCGTTCGTCATGGCGTTCGCACCAAGCTGTCAAGCGATCCAGCAGGTGTTCTTCTCTCGCAGAGATCGCGGGCTGGGTCGGTGCAAACGTTTCAAGCGGCCAGTGCACGCGTGTTGCCCATCCGCGCAGTTCCTGGCGTTCTCGCTTTGCTTCTGCAAGCCACCGATCAACCTGGCGGAGATTGATCACGGTCGTCTCCCGTCCTGGTCGTGCCCCACGCGAAGGAAGCCGGAGCAAGAACGCATCCGGCTGTTGGTCGGTGTCAGGATCAACGTCGGCCTTGTGGCAGCCTGCGCACCGCGCTAGCAGGATCGGCTGGATTCGACTTGCAAACTCACCCAGGTCTTCCAACGAGTAAGGAGATTCCGATGGCGGTGTATGGAACGAAGCCTGCTGGATTGCTCCACGCCTTTCGTCGTGGTCGGCATGACCGGCCAACTGAATGGCGGGAAGTCGAAGCGAATGGTCGCGGCTTTCGCGTTTGCCTGCCTCTGCCTGAAGTTCCCACCACAGTTGGCGGGCTCCAGCGTCTTCCGGATCAGATCGCAACACCTCCGACAACAGGGATCGCGTGGCCGAAAAGAGGCGATTGTCCAAACACCAACGCGAGTCGACTAACACGCGCGCGCGATGGGATTGTGCAGGGCCGCGACGGGCAAGAAAGCGGCGGCGGAGATCCACGACTTCGATCTCTGACCGCGATACACCAACGACGCGGTGGGCAGCGACGCGGATCGTGGAGTCCCCGTCACGTTGAATAACAACGTCATGGTCTTCCGTAGAAACCGTTCCAATGAAGACGTGATCATTGCGAAGCAACACGTAGGCGGGTGCTTGCGTGGATGCGGCATTGTCGGCACGGCAAGGCGACACGAGGCTCGCAAAAACGCCAATCGCCAAGGAACACAGCACACGCCAATTTGCCTGGCCGTCTTTGGCAGCGGACGTGGAAGAGCGAGACCCGTTCATGCGGCCTTCCGTACGCAATCCGCCAAATCCACGTCAACATAAATCGGGCGACTCTTACGAAACCGACGCCGGAATTCCGAGCAATGCGTGGCATGCAAGATGCTCGCGCACGACTGATTTGACCTGTAAGAATGGCACCAAACGCTCGGCATCGCCGCCCGTCACCAGCACGGGGGCATTGCTGTTGTATTGAAGGTAACGATCCGCGATCGCGTCGATCGCAGCAGCCGTCCCGACCAAGACGCCACCTAGGATAGCAGAGCACGTGTTTTTGGCAGGGAGGGTCAATCTGGCTGCGTGTCTGTTGTGTGGGCCGGCTGGCGGGTCGAAGCCTAGAGTGGCTAGGTTCCAGTCAGGGGCTCGGTCCCAGTCAAGGTCGGGAAGCAGCTCAGCGCCCCGTTGCAGAGCATTGAGTTGCATCGAAAGCCCGGGCAAAATGCAGCCGCCTTGAAACGCGCCCGCATCGTCCACCCAATCCACCGTAACCGCCGAGCCAGCGTCCACAACGACGGTTGCCGAGCCAGTGTCTCGGTATGCGGCGAAAGCGTCCAACAATCGATCCACGCCGACTTTCTCCGGTTCATCGACGTGAATCTTGATTGGGATCGAAGAGTGGGAGATTTGCTCGATTTGCAATTCAGGCACGACGCCCAACAAATGATCTGCCAGACGATCACCGATCAGTGGCGAAACCGCCGCGACGCGGATGCGCGGGCGATCCGACGCACGCGTGAACGTTGGAATCCAATCCCCCATACCGCGGTCAGGCGCTATGCCGATTCGATCCGCGACTCGTTGAAAGACTGATGGCGAGCCAATTCGGTGCGTGGTAACAGTCCTCGCTGGGGCTGCACGCGTATCGAAGTCTGTGACAACCTTGATCGCGGTGTTCCCAACATCAACGCCAACGATCACGGGGTGGAGTCTTCTTTGGGTGGCTCCGTCTCGGAAACATGTTTTGCTTGTCGATGGTCGGACAGTTGCGCTGTCGGACCCGACATGTGCGGAGGAATACGACGTGTCGGCTTTGCCGCTGGAGCATCCGTCTTGCGTATCGGGATCGCGGGGGTGCCAGCCTCAACCATCGCGGCGCGGCGTTTGAGAACATCTGTCATGATGACGTCGAGCAACTCGGGCAAACCATCGCCAGTGACGGCGCTGATCGACAGGAGTTGGACCATGCGTGAGCCCCCTTGCCCGATCGCCTCTTTCAGACGCTCCAAGCAATCCCCATCGGGATCCAATTCGTTCTTTGTGACAACCACCAACTCATCGCGTTCCAGCAACTCGGCGTCAAACTGCTGAATTTCATCGCGGATGGAACGGTAATTCTCGATCGGATCGGTGCCGTCGGCGGGTTCGGGCTCGACGAGGTGCACCAGAAGACCCGCACGTTGAACATGTTTCAGAAACTCATGCCCTAAACCGACGCCCTCGCTAGCCCCCTCGATCAGCCCCGGGATGTCAGCCAAGACGAACGAACGTTCCAGATCCAGATCAACGATGCCAAGATTCGGAAACTTGGTTGTGAAGGGATAGTCGGCGATCTCCGGTCGGGCACTGCTGACCTTGGCGAGCAAGGTGCTCTTGCCCGCGTTTGGTTTCCCAACCAAGCCCACATCGGCGATGCATTTCAACTCCAAAATCACCCGACGCGTTTCACCATCCGTCCCCAGGGTACGGTGGCGAGGCGATTGATTCGTGCTGGTCTTGAATCTCTAATTGCCGTGGCCGCCTTTCCCGCCACGAGCAACGATGAAACTCTCATCAGGTGTCGTTAAGTCCTTGATCACGTAGCCATCTTCGGCGTCGATCACGCTGGTTCCACAGGGGACATCGAGCATCATGTCTTTGCCGTTGCGTCCGTGACGCAAAGAACCCATTCCAGGCTGGCCCTTCGGAGCACGGTAAAACTTGCGTCCCACCAACCCAGCAAGAGAGTTCACCCCGGGAAGCGCTCGCAACAGGATGCTGCCACCGTTGCCACCATCGCCACCGTCGGGGCCACCCCGCGGCACATACTTTTCGCGCCGGAAACTCGCGCAACCGTCACCACCGCGGCCCGCACTCAACTCGACTTCGATACGATCGACAAACATGGGGCAACACGTGTGGCGTGAAGGGCACACCACGTCCAGGAACAAGACGGGATCCAGGAGCAAGACGAGGTCCAGGAACAAAACGGGCGTGTCAAGGGATTTCCTTGGCACGCCCAGAGCATAAACCATCCTAGCCCAGCGTTCCTCGACCATCTGAAGCGTTCTTCGACGCCTCGCAGTCAAGCAGCTGCGCCGATGTCAGGATCAGAGCAGATCCGCTAGCTTCGCACACAAATCCGCGGTGCGGCACGAGTAGCCCCACTCGTTGTCATACCAAGAAACGACCTTGGCCATCTTGCCCTTGCCACCGAGAACCTGGGTGAAATCAGACGCAAAGATGCTGCTGTGCGAATCGTGAACAATATCGCTGCTGACGATGGGGTCGGTCGCATACGCGAGCACACCCTTCAGAGGGCCTTCCGCAGCTGCCTTGATCGCGGCGTTGATTTCCTCCGCGTCGGTTTCTTGACCGAGATTGGCAGTCAAGTCTACCACGCTACCCGTCGGCACGGGAACTCGCATCGCGATCCCAGTCAACTTGCCCTGCAGTTCGGGGATGACCAAGCCAACTGCCTTCGCGGCACCCGTGCTGGTCGGGATGATGTTCAAGGCAGCCGCACGTGCTCGATACAAGTCTTTGTGGGGTTGGTCCTGAACGTTTTGATCGTTTGTGTACGCGTGCACCGTGGTCATCAAGCCACTTTCGATACCGAAGGTCTCATGAAGGACCTTCGCAACAGGAGCCAAGCAGTTGGTCGTGCACGATGCATTGCTGATGCACTTCAGATCCGCGGACAGTTTGTCGTCGTTGACCCCCAGCACGCATGTCAGGTCAGCACCATCCTTGGCGGGAGCGCTCAGCACCACTTTCTTGCAGCCCGCCTCCAGATGGCTATCATAACCGGGCTTGTCGCCGCTGGACCGTCCCGTGAAAATCCCCGTGGACTCGATCGCAATGTCGATATTGTGTTCACCCCAAGGCAGGGATCGTGGGTCGCGCTCGGCGAGGGCAGCGATCTTCTTACCCTCGACGGTAAGCGACGTGTCGTCGTAGGTCACGTCGCCCGGGTAACGACCATGAATGCTGTCGTACTTCAAAAGCGTCGCCAGCGTTTTGTTGTCGGTCAAATCATTGACGGCGACCACTTCGAACTCATCTGATCGCTCCATCAGGTTGCGGAACGTCAAACGACCGATACGGCCAAAGCCATTGATTGCTACTCGAATCGCCACTGTTTTGAATGTCCATTTGGGGAGGATGTTGGGGTCCAATTTCGGCGCGGATTATAGAAAGCAAGTCGAAGCATGAACCAGCCCCCCAGGTCGACCGAGACGGGATCGGGCGGGCGAGACGACTTCCCCGCGTGGCGCCGACCGCCGGGCGTGGCACGTGGAACATGGCGTTACTGCCAAGAACGGTCAATCGCGGACCGTTACGACGATTTTGTGGCAGACACGCCACTTTGCGAATTGGACCTCCGATGGATCCAAAGCGAACTCTTTGGAAGCCTCACTCCCGGGAATTCGACTGGAAGACCTGCTCGCGTGATCGATTTTGGCTGTGGAACCGGTCGAGCCACGAACTTGCTGACCGCTCGAGGCGTTGATGTCGTGGCCGTGGATTTGTCCCGTGACATGTTGCGACATGTACGGCGGTCCCACATCGCGCAAAGATTGGCAGCTAGCAAAGAGGACCGTCACGAGCCCGGACAACTCTTGCCTGTTCAAGCCAACCTGGTGCAATTGGACGCGATCGCAAGTCAATGCATGGATGCAGGCGTCTGCCTGTTGAGCACCTACGGCATGATTCAAGGCCGCGAGAATCGGATCGCATTCTTGGGACATGCGCGCCGGATCCTGTGCGTCGGCGGCAAGCTGCTACTCCACGTCCACCACCGCTGGGCTGCTTTGTGTGAACCGGGTGGCACGCGTGCGTTGGCCCGTAACGCGATCCAAGCGATGTGGCATCGCGACCACGAGTTTGGTGATACGACGTACGCTTATCGCGGGCTTCCTGACATGTTTTTACACCGGAGCAGTCGGCGTAGTTTGGCGCAGGAACTCCGCGAAGCAGGTTGGGATCCGGTTACCATGCAGGACATCTCGATCGACGGGACGAAGAAGATTTCGCAGGCATGGCTGCAAATGGCAGGAGGTTTCTTTGTCACCGCGACCGCCTCATGATCCGCACCAGGCGTCCCGCGGTCAGCGTGAGCACGACAAATAGCATTTGATTCTCACTGGAGGGAGGCGATTGCGTCGAGACCAGCCGCAGGCTTCTTGGCAAGCGACAGATTCAACCAGCCGTCACGGAGTTCCAGCTGTTGAACCGAGATGTCTTGCACTGCGGGGTGATTCGCAAACGCTGGGATCGTGAGTGGGATCGTGCGATCGGGCGACAGAATCTTGTTGAAAATCGCACGCACGGGGAGCCGTTGGCGAATCGACATGCCAGGACCGCTGATACGAAGGTGGCCTTCGCGTACCAGATGTGCTTCCATGCCTTCCACCGCCGGACGGTAGGCCGCGCGTACGATAAAGCGACGCAGCCGGGGGCCATCGTCCACCGACAAGTCCATGACGCGAAAGGTCAGCCATGCCTGGCCGTCCTGGATTTCCACTGTCATGGGCCGCGTTCCGGCAAACTGAATCGAGGCGTCGCTGGGGATGTCGCCCGGCAGTTCGACGTGGGGCTGCCCAAAGAGCCGGGTCAATCGCAAGAATAGCGAACCAAATGACTCCGCATCCTTCGTGGGCAACAGGCGTTCCAGAAGGTTGTTAAGCGCCGATTGGTGCAGCTGCACACTTAGCAAGCTGTTGCGAAGGGCTCGGGGTCGAGGAGTGTAGGCGGCAAGTTGCCAATCACCGGCGATTCGATATCGAGCAATCAGCCGGTCTTGCGTTGTCCGCATGTCGATCACGCGTGGGTCCAGTTCCACGCGACCCAGCGGGCCCAACACCCAATCATGCAGGCGTGCTTCGGCTGCGGTGGCACGCCCAGACATCTCGGTATCCATCTCAGTGGCAACATCCGATCGCAGTTTGAAATCCGCGATGCTCTGTGCGCTGCCCCGTTGAGTACGAAAACGATCCTCCGCGATCGCGCGCACCAAGGACCCAATCAAGGGCCAACTGTCATAGTCCGTTCGAATCGAGCGAAGTTGGTTGCGGCCGTTGGCGTCCACGCGTGTTGGTGCGATGGTGTAACCGTCAGGCGAGATCGTGATTGGTGTGTGACTGTTAAAGCGTGCGTTGCTTCGCGTGCGAAGCCGTGCTGGCGACTGCGTGGCTGTGCTGGTGGTGTCGACTCGACCGCTGTTCTGCAGCAATAGCGACCAGCGATCATCTGCGGGCAAAAGTGAGATTCCCAGAACGGATTGAACATGGCTGGTTCCACGTACACGACTGCCCAACACATTCATGCTCACGGGTTTCGTTTGCTCCGGTACCTTTGGCAAGAATCGACTGAGAAAGTCCTCACTGATGGCGGTCCGCAAGTTGGCGTTCCGATAGTTGACGTCGATGGCCTTGGCGAGGCGGGTCGATGCGAGCTGGTCGGTGAACCGGAGCGATTGGAATGCATCGGCCACTTTGATCGATGCCAAGTCAATCGCATCCACTTCGCGGCGTTCCAAGTCCTTCAGCAAAAGCGCATGGTCGATCGGTTTCACGGCCCAAGGCTGCAATGCACGGGCAAGGTCAGCGACCGATGAAGTTGTGAGCCAAGCTTGGTGGCTGGGGTGTAAGCGATGGTGGTTCAACCGCGAAAGGAACCGCTGCGCCAAAAGAGCACGTTCGTCATATTCGACCGCGTTTTCATCCAAACGCGCGATCTCGTCGATCAGCAGGTATTGCCTCCAGCCCGTCGCGTCGCCCGTTGCACTCAACTCGGCAACCACCTCGTCGACGACTTCGCCGATGGCGAGCCCCGTGTTCAAAGTCGCCTCCGGTGCATTGACCTGGTTGAGTTCCCAGACGGCACCCCAAACGCTCACGCGTCGCGACAAACCGTGAGCGGTCTGCAGCCAATGGACCTGCTGTCCACGGTCCGGAACACGCTCCGCCAATCGCAGGCCGGCTTCGGCCAGTGTCGCCAACTCATGAATCAAAGCCCGGGCTTCGGGGTCACCAATGCGAGCCAGCTTCTGCAAGTCGCTCAGACGCGACTCCACACGCCTTGCCCAACGCGCCATGATCATCGCAACGGCATGCCGGCGGATCGACGCGGCCGTATCCAATTGGCGATCCAGGGATTCGTTGAGGTCCGAGGTATTGAGGCGCAAGTCCCTTTCTCGCGACGCGGAAACGAGTGTCATCTCGGAAGGCGAGCCATGCTTCGCAGCACGGTCATCCATGGTCGCCAGTTGCAACCGCAGGCTCTGGGCGATCGGCCATGCCGCCGGGTTCTCAATCGCGCGAGCGCGATCAACCGTGCGAACGGCGATCCTTTGATGGGAAGGCGACACGCTTTGGGGCGAGTCCAGCCGACGCGGAAGCCCAAGGACGGAAGCGGGATGCCCAGTCCCGGCGTCGATGATGTCGTACGCACTTGGTGTCATGCGGGGTTTCGCCAGGGCAGCGACCGACGCTGGTAAGGACAGCGTTTGCCCTGCGGTCAAACCTGCCGGGATCTCGGCATCTCGGCTTTCCCTGACATCCAAGATTGACCCCGTGACGCCGCTCTCCGGGCTGCCCAGAGACGGACCGCTGGCAGGGAGCTTCGCTTGCGAAGACGGAACATTCCGGGAGGGAACCGTGCCCAACCCGGAGATTACGTCGTGATCTGGGACGCAAACGGACCAAGCTTCACCGGTGTAGCCAGCCAGCTCAGCACGAATGTCGATGAGGGGGGCGCTGATGGGGGTGTTGGCGTCGGCTGCCAAGCGTGGCGGCGGAGTGAGCGCGGCCCGCCCCCCGCTTCTCCGGTGCGTGGCCTGGGTTCGGCCCAGCGTCAGATAGCAGCAGTCCGCGTCACTTTGCGCGAGCGTCTCTTGATGCTGCATTTCCAACGGTTTGGGCAAACGCGCTTTGGTGTTAGCCAGTCCTGGCTGCCCGTCGCACGCTGCTTCCTTCCATCGCCGCTCATCCTGCCACCAGCGTTTGGCTTCATCAACCGTGATCCAAACCTGCGACGACGCTTTGAGACTCTCGGCGGCGATGATGCCGGCAACGCGGGCATTGCGTTCCTGCTTGGTCATGAAGCCAGGAAGCGTCGAAGCTGCAATCACGGCCGCGGAAGCGATTGACGGCCAGAGGACCAATGTCCTTTTCACATCCTTGCGAGTCATGGTAATGCCTGCTCGGATCCCCGAGCGATTGGGAGGAGGAGGTCTAGCTGGGGAGACAGCTTGCCGAAGCGTTGTCAGCCAACAACCGGCCCCAGGAATCAAAGTCTCCACGGTTGTCGCTATTGATATCGGCGCTCAGGTCGCGTCGAACGACTCCTGTTTCGCTCGCCTGCCTGATCGCGGAAGGCGACCCATCCGAATCGTTTGGCGTGAACGTTACCAGCGTCACAACTGACCGGCTGACAGCCGTGCCACGATTCGCTAGGGTCACCGCGGAAGGGTGTTCTTTCCCTAATCCAACACCGCATGAACCAAAACCTACTCGAACCGACCGCGCTGTTTCGCTTTGAAATCACCTTGCAGCGCGCGGACCTGAAATGGACGCGTAAGGGACTCGAACTACCCGAGCGGTATCGGATCCCGTTCTTCAGTGTGCTCGCTGGGGGCCAAGGATTTGCGGATCTTCGCGTGGCGTGGTCCGAGCAAGGCATCGGCTTTTGGCTGGGAATCGCAGGCAAGCGTCAAATGCCGTGGTGTCGCGATACTCGCATGGACGAGAGCGACGGACTGCACCTTTGGTTCGACACGCGAAACAGCCCGAACATTCACCGAGCCACCAAGTTCTGCCATCGGTTTCTGTTCTTGCCATCGGGCGGGGGCACACGACGCGACAAGCCCGTAGCGGCCCTGGTCCCGATCAACCGAGCTCGGGAAAACCCGAGGGCAATCCCGAAGGATGCGTTGTTGGTTCATCCGGCACCGAGGCACGATGGTTATCAGCTCTCCGGTCTGATCCCAGCGAAAACGCTCACTGGCTACGACCCCGCGGAGCAGTCTCGAATCGGGTTCTACTGTGCCGTCGCGGACCGGGAACTGGGCACCCAGACAGTTTCGCTCAGCGAGACATTTCCCTTTGCGGAAGACCCGTCGATGTGGGTGGAGGCCCAACTCGGTTAGCTGCATCGTCACGAAGGCCGGAACTGGCTCTGCACCCTCCGAAGAGGGCCCATTCGCGACATCCGCGCGAAATCGCGTCGTTTTCTGGGCGTTCTGCACGGACTCACCGCCCGTTTGAGGCAGAAAACTGGCCCTACAATCGGCAGTTTCGTTACGATGGGTGTCTTCATTCTCCCCGCACTGGGGACTATTTTTGGCACCCCTGCTGCTAGCGGATGGCGACCATTGTCGCCATCGCTTGCAGATTTGATTCCGAATCATCGAGATGTGATTGATGAACAGTCATTGGAAAAACGCCTGGGAAAGCAAACGGCTTCGAAGCGCCCTTGGAGCAAGAAGTTCGAAACGGCGCGAGCAAGGAGTGTCTCAGAAGCACGCCGCTTCTCAAACCCGTCGACGCCTCTTGGTGGAGGCAATGGAACCCCGCCGGCTGTTAACAGCGGAGATCGAACCCAATGACACCATCGGCACCGCCACGCCGTTGGTCGTCGGCCAGCCCGCCGAAGGCACGCTATCTAGCCTGCAAGACGCCGACCATTTCGTGGTCAGTTTACAACAAGGCCAAGCGTTTCGGCTCAACACTTTCAATATCAACGTCGGCATCTTCGATGTTCCACTCCCGCCCGGGCTGGAGTTGATTGATCCGTCCGGAGACGTGGTCGCCGTCAGTGATGACTCGCGCGATTTGGCTTATGTGGCTCCGTCCGCTGGCAACTACACAATTCGAATCGTGGCCGAGAACGCCTTTGGCAGTTACGTGGGTGATTATGGGATGCAAACCTACGGTGTCGGCGATGCACCCGCGGTGGAGACGGAACCCAACGGTCTCGGCGATCCGGATCGACCGGCAAACCTGGGCACGGCAACGCGTGGCAACATTTCCAGTGCAACGGACACGGACCGATTCACGATCACCGCGTCGCGGGGGGACGTCGTAACCGTTGCGTTTGCGGGACTTCCCGAAGACAGCCCGGCAGCGCAGCTGCTCTCCGCGGATGGAGAGATCATTGCGCAGAACATGAACGGCCAAGGTTTTGCGGAAGTGCTGCCTCAAGACGGTTCCTTTGTGATTGAACTGTCCGCGTTGAATCCGACCGGTGGCGCGATTGGTGATTACGTCACCATCATGAATGTGCAGTCCAATGCCAGTGTCGTGTCGGAATCCGGAAATGGGATTGAAAGTGCAGCCGATTGGGCGTTCCGTGAAATCGATGGGATCTACCATCTGGATCACTACATTGGTGGCGTCATCGAAAGCACGGAGGATGCGGACTGGTTTCGTTTCGAAGTCGACACGCTCAGCAACGTTGACATTCGCGTTCAGAACGCGGGCACCGATCAGATCGCAGCCGTTGGCAAAACGATGACGCTGTACAACCGCTACGGCCAAATCGTGATGCATTCCAACAAACCATCACGCCAAACAACCAACGCGACGCCCATTATCACGGAGGTGACGACCGACATTCCAGATGCCCTTGTCCCGGGCGTGTATTACGTTCGCGTGTCGGCTGACTCGCCGACTGGAACGGGCGCTTACATGTTGCAGGCAAGGTTGGACCAAACCTTTTCACGGCAGCGTGACCGAACCATCCATTACATGGACTTCGACAGCGATCAAGCGTACCTAGGTTTCGAACGTGTCAACGCGTACGCGGTTCCCGAAGCGATCGATTTCTACGTGGGAATGTTCGAATCCCGTTACGCGCCCTTTCAGGTGGACGTGACTCGGAGTCCAGTCACTCCCGGCAACGAACACGTTGGACAAGGCATTGGCGACTTCGGAGACATTGGCGCCGGCGGATTTGGGGGTGGCCAACGTGGCCAGAGGTCATCGGAAGGTAACGCCGTTTCCGTTGCCACCGAGACATTCGTGACCAACTTGAACCCGCTGCGGAGCAACACGGTGACCCATGAGTTTGGGCACACGGTCGGTTTGCCGCATACCCGCGACGTTCAGGCGACGATGTCCTATGTCGGGCGCACCGAATACTTGCCCGTCGGGAAGACGTACGCGTTTCCTTGGACCGATTCTCGAGTGCCAGGTGCCGAGGCAAACAACCATCGCAACTTTCTGGACTGGACCTTGTTCTCCGGTGCCCAAGTCGTCCACCGGGAAGCCGGCCAGGACGAAGCGCCGGAGGAATCGAGTCGCTACCTTCCCGAGATGTCGATCGACCATCGCGTGGCGCAGACGCTGGAAACCGGTGATCGCGTGATCCAAGTGCTGACAGGCGATTTCAATGGGGACGGGCGTGACGACATCGTGGTCGCCAACGACAACGGGGCCGTGGAAGTCTTCCTGGCCGACGCCAACGGCAACCTACAAACACCCTCGTCCCGAAACGTCGGCGAAATCGGTTGGTGGACCGAACCACTGGAGGTCGGTGATTTCAACAATGATGGTCGCGACGATGTGATCGTCGGTTCCTCCGGTGACCGTGAGTTCAACCTGTTGCTCAGCAATGCCGATGGAACGCTTGCCGCGCCAGTCGCGACTTCGATCACGGGTGCATTCCTCGCCATCGCGACGGGCGACTTCAATAACGACGGCAATCGGGATGTCGTTGTCACCGCCAACAACGATCAACTGCAACTGTTTGCGGGCGACGGAGCGGGTGGCTTCGGGCCGGCCATCGCCCAACCAACGGTCGCCGGACCGGAGTCGGTGGACGCCGGTGATTTGAACGGCGACGGTGTCGATGACTTGGTCGTTGGCAGTGAGGACGGCGAGGGCGCCGCAGTTTATTACAGCATCAACGGCGCACTCAATCGCGTCGCCACGCTTGAGACCTTGGGCGGCGATGCACGTTCCGTTGTGATTGGCGACTTTAACGGCGATGCCGGCGGCGATATTGCGGTCGTGGAATCCGACCCGAGTGCCATCCAGATCTACTTGGCGAGCGGCTTGTCCCAGTATGAGCGGACGCAGACGGACTACGTCGTTCACGCGGGACACAACCTCGAAGCGACGGACGTCAACGCGGATGGTTTCATCGACTTGATTGGGGGCGGCAACCGAATCTCAGCTTCCGTGCTTCTTGGACAGGGCGATGGATCTTTCACACGCCCCATCATGTTGACCGGCACGGGCACGGAATGGGATGCGACCGCTGCGGATCTCAATAACGACGGCGTTCCCGAAATCATCACCGGGTTACACTTTGGGGAATCGATTCGTGTCTTGCGACAGGAGGCGGACGACCCACGCAATGACAACGTCGTGTTCTATGGGAACATCGACCACGGCGACGACGTCGACGTCTTCACGGTGGATCCTGCGGATGGCTCACGCTGGTTGATCGACGTGGATTCAGCCGAGTTTCAGATGGGTCTCAACGCGCGACTGGTGGTGACGGATGTCGCTGGCAATGTCGTTGCAGAAAGCGATGATGCCATCGACGGCCATTCCGCCATTGAATCGGTGGACCCCTTTTTGGACATCGATCTGGAAAACCTCACCGGTGACTTTTCCGGGCCGTTGACCGTCTCAGTCATCGGCGTGTCCGGGTCCGTCGGGTCGTACCGCCTGAAGGTTGTCCCTGAGCGGGCGATTGACCAGGACGCGCCACGTGTGATTGGGGTCCATCCCGACGACGGGGATTCGTCACAGGTCACCAATCAGATCGTGGTGTTGCTGGACGATCTGATCGATGAAGCTTCGCTGACGCCCCAGACCTTCCGTGTCACGCGTGGTGGCGCCACGATTGCTGGCACGACCCTCTTCAATCCACTTGATACGTCCATTGTTTGGACTGCAAACTCGCCACTCCCGATTGGGTCGTACACGTTAACGATCGACGGGTTGACCGACCTCGCGGGCAATCTGCTCGATGGCGAAACGCCCGCTGGGTTCGGCTTCCCAAATGTGAGCGGCGACGGAAACGCTGGCGGCGTTTTTTCCACAAGTTTTTCGGTCAATCAGTCCGACCCCACGCCGGCCGCCGTCTTCAGCGTCCTGTATGAACGGGACCCCTATCAGCGCGGTCGCTTCTCAATCTTCTTCGACGACCAGATCTCCATTGCCTCCGTGAGACAAAGCGAACTGGCGCTCCGGGGGGCGGGACCCGATTCCGTTCTGGATACGGCTGACGATGTCGTGCTACCGCTGGACCTTGTCTACGACACCCTGCGCGCGACATCCGGCCGGACGGTGACAGCCTACTCGCGCGGCGTGCCTGACTCGGGACGCTACCGACTGGAAGGCACGCTGATTGATCAATCCGGACACATCGTCACCTTGTCGGAAAACGTCGCGGTAACCGGCACGGTTCCCGAATCAGCCCTTTTTGCGGATGCCTCGCTGTCGACTCCCGGACTAACGGGTTCGTACGTCAATTCGAGCCTGCGATTCGTGAATCAACTCGATTGGCGATCCTCGCAGACAATTTCTGGCACGCGCGGCGACGCGCAAGTCAACTTTCGAACCACGGGCGACTTTGGCGCGCGCGCCGACGTGGGGGTGACCGCCGGTGCGGACGCCAATTGGGAAGACTTCTCCGTTCAATGGGACGGGTTCATCCGTGTCGGCATCGACGGGACAAGGCTGGCAACGCGTAGTCAGGATGGAAGTCGCATGTGGATCGACCTCGACGGTGATGGGGTGTTTACTAACAGTGAGCTGGTCAACAACAACTGGGGACGAGGTCAGTTCGACACGCTGGGCCCGTTGTCGCCAGCACTCGCGGTTGGTAGCTACGCGATCCGCATCCAGTACGAACACACGTTTGGCAGCGAAGCGATGATCCTGGAATGGGCCCAGCCGGGTGCGATGAGCGGCACGGATGGGTTTATTCACGGCCCATCGATCGTTGGCACCTCGATCGACGCGGGGGACCATCTCTTTCAGTTTTCCGATGATCAGCCGGATGGACCCGCGTCCATTGACGTCACATTCAGTGGCGGCCTGGACCCCGCGACGCTCACATCTGAAAACCTCTTTTTGCACCGGAGCCGCGACCCGCAGTTGTTTGAGTTGGACGATGAAATCCTGCGAGATCAGGACGGTGTGATTCAGTGGGATGCGTCCACACTGACAGCCACCTTGGATTTCGGTTCGCCGCTCCCCAACGGCTATTACGTGCTGGAGGTCAATGGGGATGTCGGTGGTGTCACAAGTCGCACAGGCCAGTTGTTGGACGGCGAGTTCCTGTCACCCAGTGTGCCCGGCAACAACCAGGTTGCATTGTGGGACGTCATTCCCTCTGGGGATGGGATTCAAGGAGGGACCTTCCGGTCATCGTTTGTGATTTCACCTCCGGCCTTGGACGTGCGACCGATCGGCGTGGAACTCTCCGAAAGCGGTGGCAGTGCGGAAATGATCGTGACGCGTCTGTACGCCGACACTTCCTTACCGATGGCGGTCACCATTGCGGTGTCGGATTTAACGGAGTTGTCGGCCCCGCGGACCGTCATCATCCCCAGCGGCCAGGACTCGGCAACCTTTCGCGTCAACGGTGTGGACGATCAGTTGCTCGACGGGCCGCAGTCGGTTTCAATCACCGCGACCGCAGCGGGGATTCGTCCTGGCGAAGGTCAAGTGACCGTGACGGATCATGAGCCCATTTTGGTCACGCTCAGTTCGCCGGCCATCTCCGAGAATCGCGGGACGGCGGACCTGTTGATTTCGCGGGGTGACGCGTCGATCGAACAAACCTTTGTCATTTTCGGGGATGACAATACGGAAGCCCTTGTCGTGAGCACCGTCACCCTGCCCGTGGGTATCTCGTCCACGCGCGTGGCGATCTCTGCGGTGGATGATGCCATCGTAGACGGAACGCAGACCGTGAACTTCACCGTCACCGCCGAAGGGATGGTGACCGGCAACGCCGCCTTGGACGTCACGGACTCGGAACAACTCGGGCTGACGCTCTTGGCTTCAACGCTCTCGGAGCGCGGGGGCAGCGTGCAAGGCTACCTGACACGGACGGACACCAGCACTTCCTTGACCGCGTCACTGTTCACGGACCCGATCAACCAGATTTCAGTTCCGACATCGGTCCAGTTTCTGGCAGGGCAGGTCGACTCCGTTCCGTTCACCATCACAGGGATCGACAACTCCGTGTTGGACGGGGCACGCACGGTGGAAGTCACAGCGAACGCGCCGGGCTACCTACCGGCAACCGAGAACATCGAGGTGACTGACTTTGAGCCTCTGTCGGTTCAGTTCGACCTATTCTCGATTTCTGAGCTGGACGGCCAAACCAATGTGCGCATCCTCCGCACCGATCCTAGTGGTCCGCTCACGGTCACATTGCAAACATCATTCGACAACGCGTTGACGGTGGCCGACTCGGTGACCTTTAACGACGGCCAGTTGCTCTCCGGTCCCATCGCTGTGGAGGCGGTTGATGATGATCTGTTGACAGGCTCGCGGTTCATCGATGTCGCGGCTTCCGCCCCTGGCTACGAAGACGGTACGGCAACGCTTGAACTGCTTGACCACGAAGAGCTTTCGTTGGCGCTGAGCGGATCGCTAGAGGAAAACAGCGATGACGCAACGCTCACGGTTTCCCTTCCATCCGCGTACGTCAGCGCGGACGGTCAACCCCTGTTGCTGACGATTGACAGCGATCTTCCCGAATGGCTGGAAGTTCCGTCGAACATCGGGATCCCCGCCGGGCAAGACACGATTGAGATCCCATTGATCGTCGGCGACAACAGCCTGGTGGACGGTGACAAGGAGGTCGCTTTAAACGCCGCCGCAACCGGATTTGTGGGGGCATCCGTCAATGCCTTGGTTCAAGACGACGACACACCTCACCTGACGGCCGAGTGGATTGTCAACTCGTACGTTGCGGGTCGACCTGATTTGCCACTTGCCGAAGCAGACGGCCGTGCAACCCTGCGTTTAACACGCAATACCTTGTCGCCTTTGACGACGGTCGTCACCACCTCTCTCCCCGGGCAGTTCGAATTCCCGGCATCGGTGACGTTCCCACGCAACCAGTTGGTCTTGGATATCCCGATGGCGGTGATCGACAACGACGTGGTGGACGGTACCCGTTTTGTCGACATCACCGCGTCCATGGCGCTCCACGATGACGTCGTGGTCACGGCACAGATCGCTGATAATGAAGTGCCAGGCTTGCGGGTCCAAAACGTGTCTGGTGCGCCCTTCGTGCTCCCGATGTTGATCCAGGAAGGTGCGCTGGATCAAGCGATCACCAGTGTGGCCCAACTTCGATTGACCGCGGCTCCTTTGTCGGATGTTGTGATTCGGGTTGACGCGTCTACGGGTGTGCTCACGGACGTCGATGAAATGACGTTCACGCCGGCCAACTGGGATGAATTGCAGTCCGTGACGTTCACCGTGAATGATGACGAAACGGTTCGCGGAACCCTGAACGGGCAAATCACATTCTTCGTTGACACAACGCAGTCCCACGCGGCATACCGCGACTTGCCAAACCAGTACGTTTCCGCCCGAATCATGGATAACGATGAACCGAGCATTGTCGTCACCGAAACCCTCGACAGTACGTTCGTGACGGAGCTAGGCATCACGGACAGCTTCTCGGTGCGGTTGGGGGCGCAACCGGTCAGCGATGTCCTGATCACAATCGACAACAGTGAAATCGAATCTGTGTCACCGGATCCGCTCGAATTGGTCTTCACACCCGAAAACTGGGATCAGGACCAAACCGTCCAACTGCAGACAGACTTGGACTTCAACGTTGACGGCAACGTGATCGGGCTGTTGTTCGTCGGTGTTTCCTCGGACACGACGGCAACGGGTTACGAATCCCTCGGGCCGAGACGTTTGCCCGTGGTCCACGTGGATTCGGACTTGACAGACCTACGTGTCCAGGAGCTAGATGGCGAGACGGTCTTGGTGGATGTCAACTCGGGCAACACGCTTCTCCAAGCGTCGACGGTTGGCGGTCTCATCGCGACCGGAGACCGCAACGAATCCG
>JBCCYK010000093.1:0-22791 GCA_039189905.1 Planctomycetota bacterium | reverse complement strand
AGATCGTTCATCCCCCAAGCATACGAAAACCTCGAGAAATCGGCGATCAGCCACTAAATTCGAGGAAGAACCTTCTTCGCAAGCCGTCGCTACGTTCGGAGAGCCAGAGCCTTGTGTCTCGGTCAAGCGTATGCCTGTCAACGGACAGCGTTTAGTAGCAGTTCAATCCGGCGGCATACTTCCGCCGCATTTCGCAGTCTGCCAGAGGCTTGATTTCTAACACCGACCCGTGAACATTTACCATTCTGCGTGGCACCCGCCATTCTCCCTACAGTCGAGATGCGCTCATGCTGAGACGTCGTCCGCGTTCCATCAACCTACACGACGCTCATTCCACAGATTCGATCCAAAGTTGTGCTTGTTCAGGCAGTTGGTAGGCAGCACTCAGCTGTTCGGCTGAGAAGATACGGATTGAGTAGCCAGCGCTGCCCACGGGCTGCATGTTGCGCAGACGGGCCATTGGACGTCGATCAATCATGTAATGCCTTCCATCTCGATCTTGGACAGGCCAGGGAAAGTCATAGAGAAGATTGACACTGACCGCATGCAACCCAGGTGGGACCTTGCTAGGCGGATCCTCACTGTCGCGAAACGGCCAAGGAGCAATCCTCTCGACTCCAATATCGAACGGATTGTAGTGATTGTAGAATGCGAGATAGACGGGCGTATCGATCAAGGAGGCTGCATCTTGCATCCAACGCTCGAGGAAAAGCAAGTCTTGCCCCCAGTCGACATTGCTGTTGAGGAGATGTTTCGGACCATTCATTGGACCACCCACCATTTCGTTGAAGTAGGAAAGGCTGTGGGGGTAGAGACGCAAGCTACTGACGGTCGTCCAAGTTAAGAGACAGACAACCAGCGTTCCCAATACACAAGACCGGAAACGTTGCCTTGAAATTGAAGCTGCTAAGGCGGGACGCCGACCAAGCGCGATGAGACTATAGCACGACGTCTCAACGTGTCTGGCAAGGCCACCAATCCAAATGAACCCAAACGGAATGCAGGGGAGAACATATCGAACGTGGTGACTGAAACCCGACTTGAAACTGGCAAGCAGGAAGATGATGCCAGCTGGAGCCAGAAGCACGAGTAGGTCGCGAGCTTTCGCCTGCGACTTCAAGCAAGTGCACGAAGCCAGGACGGAAAGGAACAACAGGCCAAGAGTTCCCAACGGAGTTTTGATCAACATTGCATAGGCGTAGTAATACCACCAACCGGTTGCTTGATACTCACCGCGCAAATAGGAAGGACGACCAAAGTCCTCAAAATCTCGCTGTTGGAGATCCATCCCAAGAATGTAGTTTGCCGGAAGTGGAACTCGGATCTCGCCTAGCCAATGACCGTCGAATCGATTCCTGCCCAGAACGGAAGGCTCTTCACTGCCGGCAACGAACTTGCTGACGAAGCGATATTCTTTCAGTGGTCGAAGTGTGCCCTGGCCAAGATACCCAACGTTGATGACGTAGATTCCAATCACCATCTGTGCAAGCAGCATGCATGCCCCGTCTCGCCACTGTCTCACCTTCATGAAGCGGCGGTCGCGCCAGCGATAGAAGCCCCAAACCAGTGGCCACAAAGGCACGAACACGACAAGGGTCGTCTTCGAAAGTTCCGCCAAACCCAGTAAGAAGCCCGCTGCGACAGCCCGCCGCCACGTCGGATCTCTTAGCCAACGCCAAAACGCATAGCATGAAGCAAGGCCGAGCGACGCCGCATGGGCATCTGGCGCTATCATGGACGCATACGCCAACAACATGGGGGAGAAGCACCATAGCGTCGTCGCGAGCAATCCCGCTGATGGCCCAAACAAGTCGCGCGCCCAAGCATAACTGACCAACGCGCCCAACAAGCTCAATGGCACCAGTGTCCAGCGAGCGGCTTGAATCAAGCGAACAGAGTTCCTGCCGTTGGCGCTCACGAAATCATCCGAAATTCCAAACACGGGTCGCGCACCAACATGATCGCGATAACCGGTCCAGTCGGCGTCGTAGCCCAGCCACACCGCTGGGATTGCCGCGACTGTGCGTATCAGCGGTGGGTTGACTCGATACAGCGAGAAGTCGAGGTGCTCCCAATGATGGAGCCCAGCAACCAGATGCGCGGGTTCATTTAGCGTTGGGCTTTGACATGCCCCGGAAAAGATCAGCAGAGCAGCGTGAATGGCTAGCAAGCATGCCAGAAAGCAGCGGTTCAGTGCGCGCACCGGTTACATCTTCTCTCTTATTGCAGATGCGAATTCGTCGGAAGCAGATCAACGTAGCACGAGTGCGTGGGCAAACCTTGAGTCAAAAACAGCCTTGCGATTTATCAGAATACGCCAGTAACCTTATTGACTCCTGTTGGGGGGTGCAATAACCTACTCCCGAGCGAGCCCATTAAAAGGGCCTTTTCCTAACCGTCCACCTCCGATCGGAGCATCAAGTATGAACGGGATGATGAGAATTGTGGGTTTGGTTTGTATGGCTGCCGTCTGCATCGGCACTCTTCCGAGCAGGTCGGCAGGCACGGGCGTCGCCGGTGGCGATGGCGAAGAAGTCTCCGAGTGCAGCACGACTCGTACCTCCCAACGCGATTGTTCGGGCACGAGCTGCAGCTCAACCTATTGGAAGTGCATCGGCTGCCAGTCAAGTATAGACCAGGACAAAGAGTACAAGTGCGTTGCACACCAGGTCGATGGATGTGACATCACAGGTTGCAAGAAACGCGGACAACACCAATTGGATGACGATTGCATTGTCCAGGAATGTAACTGACAGCTTCCTTGAGTCACCATCGGGTTGTTGTTGGTTTCCATCGTCATACAGCGCGAAGCAAGTGCGCGGAGGAGATCGTTTGACGCACAACTGTATCTCCCCACTAGCAAGTGTCATGTGTTTGCTTGCTTTGTCGGTTGCAAATCATCCCATCCAGGCTGCTGATCTCGGCCCACGGGCGCAGCAAGTGCTTGACGCGATCGAGAGCCTTCATAGAAACATTTCGGTTATCACGAACGGCTCGATGTTACTTGAATCCGATGATGCGGATGGCAGTAGCTCCGCCGACCTACGTGTGTCGATTCGTCGTCGCGACCAGAGGTGCTTTCTTTCACTCGCAAAGCTGTCAGTGCGATCACCTGGCGAGCCGAAATGGGGAACCCAGACGGACTTCCAGGTACTGGACTCGGGGGAAGTTCTTGCCGCTCAAGCAAGGATCGAGGACGGTTTCGTTCAGGACGGTCAATTCCACGTTCAAGATGTGATGGTCCTTCACAGTCAGGACATTGGTGACCGCCAACGCGTCAATCTCGGAAACGTGATTGGGAAGTTGGGAGATGCCAGCATTTTGGTGGGTTGGCTTGGCCGAACTCCCGTCGCCGCGTATCTGCAAGAAGCCGATATGGTGCAGTGGGAAGAAGAGGACCGCCTGTTGGCCCGCAGCAAGTACGGTCGCATCGAAATGGCACTGGACAAGAAGAGCGGTCATCTTCCCTCTAAGATCATTATTGAAAAATCCAGTGATGACACATGCTTTATTGGGAGTCTTCGCACGTGGTACAGGCCCTATGAGTCCAGTGACGACGAAGATACTGACGAAGTCTTTGTGGAAGGCATTGGATCCGAACCCCTTATTCCGACAATCAAGAGCATTCGCTGGGATTGCACGCTTGCTGACATGCAAGAGGTTGAAACGAACCTGATGTATCCAACGAGACTTGAAACGGAATGCACATTCCGATTTGAGGATGGCACTCAGGAACGGATTGTCACGCAACTGGAAGTGGAAGACATTGATTTGTCACCGACCTTGGCAGCGTCCGATTTCAAGACGTCACTGTCTTTTCCTTCCGGCATGAGGGTCATCATCGACGGTGCTAGCCAGTTACCCTACAAGTGGGACGGCTCCAAGATCGTCGCAGGATCCCCCACGGCTGTTCCGGATGCTCCCGTCGTGGTCGCAGAGGGCACACGGAATCTTGAGACCCTTCTCTTTCTCAATGTGATCCTCGTCGTCGTTGCCTCTCTTCTGTTTCTCTACAGCAAGTTCTCACGTGGTAGCAAGGAGAGAAAGACTTGAGTCGATGCGTCAGCGTTTCAATTGCGTCTTTCATTCTACTCGCGTCTCTAAGTGGCGCGCCCTGCTCGAGGGCCGCCAACGCAAACACCGTTCAGACCAAATTGAAATCAAGAACCAACGACTGGGGAGCTTCCATCGATGGACCGCTGTGTGGTATCTACGCCACGGCTCGTGGTTTGAGAGCACTCGGGATCGAATGTTCGATAGATCAGTTCATCAAGCGACGGTACGTCAGCAAGTGTGGCGGAAGCACCGAGCAAGACATTGTCGAGATGGTGGAATCGACGGGCGCTGCGGGGGTCGTCCTTGGTCGGCTATCGATTTTTGACCTCCGTTTGGCTGATCGACCCTTCGTCGCCAATGTGCGAAGCAGCCCGGTTGACGAAAGATATGATCACTGGATCACCGTCATACCAAATGATCGAAACTTCTTGGTGCTCGACGGAATTGACGAACCGCGAATGATCTCGGCGGCAGAGTTTTCTGCGATCTGGCGAGGCGCTGGCGTGTTTATTGCCAAGGACGCTGGCCTACAACAAATAGTGGTTTTGGGGCGAGTGATGCTCCTGACTGCGTTGATTGCTTTTGGGATTACAGTTTGGAACCTAGCCGAGCGAATTCTTCCACGTTTCACGGACCCCATCAAGCATGGCAGGAATCCGCTTCTTTCTCTTGCCATGGCGTCACTCTTCTGCTTCGCCATGGGGCTTTCCGCTTTCGGGGACGTTCATCGCTTCAGGCTTGGCTTAAATGCGGCCGTGGCGCATGTATCAACCGACCTCAAGACTTGCTCACTGGAACACCTCTTGAACGCGACGGACGATGAGAATGCCATTGTCATTGACGCCCGACGCTTTCCCGACTTTGAGCGTGGCTCCCTGTCGAATGCCGTTAGTTTTCCCGTGAATGCGTCGTACTGGGCTGTCCAAGAAAAACTGTCAGATGTACCGCGAGACACGAGCTTTATTGTCTATTGTCAAAGCAAGTACTGTGAGTACGACACAACCGTAGCGAAGCGACTTCGAAGCTTTGGCTTCTACGACGTCACGGTGAGCGACGCTGGGTGGCGTGAAGCGAACGAGAGCACCTTCGACGAATCCAACCGGCACGTGCTCCGCTGATTGCTTGAGCTTCCTTGAGGTGAGATTGTCTGTGAAGATCCTACAACCGCTGGTGAAAGCTGCCGTGATGCTTTCAGGTTGCCTCCTGGTCTTCTCCGGCTTGTTGCATGCGAGCAATCCCTATGCCTTTATGCACAGCATAGCCTCGTACCGCTTCGCTCCCACTTGGCTGGTTGGATTGCTGGGCTTGCTTTTACCCTACGTCTTGCTAACCGTTGGCACCTGCCTCTGCCTGGGTCTTTTGCCTCGAGTGTCGAGTCGCTGTGCGTTGATTCTTTCGCTTGCGTTTGTAATCCTTCAGGTCGCCGTGCTCGCACGTGGCTTGGAGATTGACTGCGGTTGCTTTGGACAGGTGTCGAGTCCTGTTTCCCTGAAGTCCATTGTGCCTTCCGGCTTCATCGTCGTGACTTCTATGGTGAGTTTGTGCGTGACACCCGGGAACCAAGTTCCGCGAACTCGCTAACAAAAAGGTTTGGGGTTGAAAAAGGGGTCAGTTGAAAAAGGGGTCAGGAGTTGAAAAAGGGCTCAGGACTCTTACTGGCACTTCAGAGCCTTCCTTTGTGGCCATCCTCGCGGTCGAAGCGTTGAATCGAGGTCCAGTCTTCGGGCGATCGAATCCACCCAACCGGCTTCGCCAAATGGACTGCCCCGGCGTATGGACCAACGGATCTGATCCAGTTGTTTGTCCTCCGAAGGTTTGTTGACGCGATCGATCCAACCAGACGCGCGACGGATTGGTCACGGCGAAAGCAAACTGGGCATGGGCTCAATGGAACGGTTCCACGGATAAAACGATCCGATACGCCAGTCCTCGGCACGTGAGGCCAGTCCCGCACGCAATCCATTGCTTTCGACGTATCGACAGAGCGTAAGGAAGTGGTCGTCATCTTGCACCGGAAAGCTTCTGAATTGAGGCAAAACGACAGGGAAGAATGCTTGAATGACTTCCGAAACTAGAACACGTTCGCGCGTGGCAAGTGAGGCGATCAGAGTGGTCAGACGATCGTGGTTGGTCCGCGCCATCAGTGATGGGCCGTCTGATTGCTAGCGACGACGAAGGCCTTCGCTCCACTCACGCTCGTAGAGTCGGACGAGTCGCTGATCGTTGAGACGATTCGGCAGAACAGGGATGCGTGTTTGATCGGTAGGAAGATCGAAGAGGCTGCCCATTGTGGATCTGCGAAGATAGCGGAGTCCCTCCGGAAAAGACGTCTTGCTCGCCGAGGTGGCCGCGAGTTCTAGGTCGTCTCCGCGGCGATCGAGCGAAGCCAGAGCAAATCCCCATACGCCGAACGTGGGGACGGGAGCGGAATAGGGGAGGGTCTGAAACCCAGCTGCTTCCATGGTATGGATGATGCACCAGTAGCTCTCAGGTGCGACGAGCGGAGAGGTGCATTGAATCGCGACAACGCCACCCGGTTGGATGTGTTTGGAAAGCTGATGAAAAAAACGCTGCGAATAGAGTTTCCCGATGGAGTAGTTGCTGGGGTCGGGAAAGTCGATGACCACCACATCGAATGATTGGATCTGCTGGGTAATCCACACGAAGGCGTCTTGATTGATCACATCCAATCGAGGGTCTGACATGGAAGATTGATTGAGTTGGGTCAGCGGATCAAAGTCTCGGCCCAGTTGCGTCATCTCGGGATCCAGGTCGACGAGCGTCATGCTGGCGACGAATTCATGTCGTTGGATCTCTCGGAGTGCCAGCCCATCCCCGCCTCCCAGCACCAACACGTCCTTCGGTTTCTCGGTGACCAACATGGCAGGGTGAACGAGCGCTTCGTGGTAACGGTACTCGTCGGCGGAATTGAACTGCAAGTGTCCGTTCAGGTAGAGCTGAAAGTTGTCCTTTGATTCCGTCACCACAATACGTTGGTAGGGCGACTGCCGTGTGTGGATGATTCGCCCGCCCAGTGTGTTTTCCTCCGCGATGGAGGTCATGCGATCGGCTTTGACGAGCCCGACGAGCAGCAATCCGACGACCAAGCAAGCGCGTCCGCGAAGGCCAGGCACTTGACGACCCGCGAGGATGGGCCGAAGAAGATAAGTCCCCCACAGTCCCACCAACGCGTTAAGAAGGCCGAACAACAACGCCGTTCGATTCAAACCCAACTGAGGGAGCAGGAAGATGGGGAAGAGCAGCGAAGCAGCCAACGCACCGATGTAGTCAAAAGCAAGGACGCGAGAAACCAGCTCGCTAAAGTCAAGGTGCTGTTTCAGGATGCGCATCAGGAGAGGCAGCTCGAGGCCCACCAGTGTGCCGGTGACGAACACGCTTCCAAAGAGAAGTGGCGTGAACCATGTGATGCGGGGGAAGGCCAGGAACAGCAAGGGTGTGCTGAGACCGCCGATGAGCGCGATCGCCAATTCAACTTCGATAAAGACCTTGGCCAAGTCTTTCTCAATGAAGCTTGAAACCCAAGCACCCACGCCCAGCGCCGAGAGGTACACGCCGATGATCAAGGAAAACTGCGTCACGGAATCGCCAAGCAAATAGCTTGCCAGCGTGCCAGCCAACAGTTCGTAGATCAAGCCGCACGTTGCGACCACTAAGACATTGAGGTAGAGCAGATGGAGAGGGGCACGATCGAGCATCTAGCCGAGGATCGCCGCAGCGATGATCAATGAGATTCCCAGGACAATGGCGGACACAACGATCGACACCGCAATGTTATGCTCCTCGCCGATCTCGTGAATGATGGAGAAAGGCGTGAGTTTTTCCATCAAGACCAAACAAACCAAGAACACAACAATGCCGACGACGGAAAAAACGCACGCGGCGATGAGGTGTTCCAACAAGACGTCCATGGACGTGCCGCCCACGCTTTCTTTCACGACAGAAACGGGAATCACGTCGGCATCGGTTTCATTCATCACAGAATTCCTTGGGAGATGATGGTTGGGGTGTCGCTGGGTGTGAGTGAAGCTATTTGCCTCCGCCCCACGATCCGCCGAAGCCACGGCCCGAGGACGAAGAGCTTCCATCCACGATGTCGAGGTTGACGGCTCGCCAGCCCTTGGCCGCAGCGACGGAATACCAAACGCATACGATCGCCCCGAAGCAGAGGTAGAAGACCAGCAGCTTTTTCATTCGTCACTACTCGCGTAGGGGCTGTAATCGCTATCTTTCCAGCGACTGACTTCGAAGCTGTACTTGTAGGCGAGGATGCCGCCGGGAATCAATGAAACAAAGAGAACGCCATAGAAGAGCATCCATGGGTCCGGATCGGGTGTCGCGGAAAGTGGCGATCTTTGAAACGCGATGTGAATCACGAACAAGAAAGCAAGGAATCCCGCCCATGACAGCCATACGCCAGGATGCACCGGAGGTGATGGCTGAACCGGGCCAACGCCCCAGGGACGCAGCAACTCTTTGATCCCAAAGGCCTTTTCGATCTCCTCGGGCGGAACGTGCTCGGCACGCGACACCTGGATCTCCTCCGTGTTGCCTGCGTAAGAGCGCTCGAAGGACAGCATGAAGGGTGGGCGAATGTAGTCTGCGACCCAAGCGGTCTCTCCGATCTCAACCTTCCAATAAAACTCACCGTACACCGTGCGAACGTGCGCGGTTCCCTTTTCAAACAAGCGGTAGCGGATCCCATCGTGTGTGGCATGCATGTCGGAACGGGTCGCTTCGTGTGGGGACACGCCGATTGCCAGGGTCCAGTGGCGCTCGCTGCGAATCAGCCAGGCGAAGCCGGAGTCAGGATTGTGCAGGAGGTACTCGGTCCAAGGATACGTCGTCCCCGCACAACGAATGAAGCGTTCCATAAAGCCGATGACCGTGTAGTCAACGCCCCGAAGAACACCGGAGGAACCCAGTGGGATGACCGGGTGGATTTCCTTTTGCTTGAGTGTTTGCAGGAGCTTCAGTTTGCCGTCGGCGACGTCCAGTGACGCCGAGCAATGGGGGCAAACCACGCGAAGTGCCTGATCCGGTGCAAATAGAGACAAGGGACCGGCGCACTTCGGGCAGTTGAGGTGAACAGCAGACACCTTCGACGGTCGGGGCGGTTGAGCATCAATCCAAGCGGGCGTTTGAATTTCTAACTGATCCGCCGTGACGGTGCGTCCGACATAGGTGGTTGGCGAGGCACCATAGTCAAACGTTGCGAACCAACCGGCATCGCCCTTGAGGTCGATGTAGATGTGATCTTTGCCTGGCACAAACACCCAGGGAATCTCACCCTCGGCTGACTTCGCGATCGCCGTGCCCTTCTCCACCACCGTCATGGCCGTCCCATGATGTTCGATTCGCTGGCCGACATCGATCGATTCGAAATCGGGGAGCGGGTTCTTCTTGCGGATGGGGCGTTCGAACGTGAGGTGAAGCTGGCCCTGAGCTTCCGCCAGCCAGGCCATGCGATCCCCTGGGAAGCGGAGGTACCATTCGTCCCAGACGCCGCCGGCGGCATGTTGGTACTGGACGCGACCGATGCACTCGAAGGGTTTTCCGCGATAGCTGCCCGTGCTGCCTCGGTGGACGATGCTGTCGGTTTCCAGAAGGTCAGCCACCTTGCCGTGATCTTCCACGGATTTGTCGCCGCGTCCAACGGTGGTGCCGCAAAATTCGCAGACCGTCACGAGCGAGGTGTTGAAGCGGAATTCAACAGGGGCGTTGCACCCGGGACACGAAGCGATCTTGCCCCTCACCATGGGATCACCTGGAGCGAGATCGAGAATCCCGTGGCAAGCCTCCTAGACCGGGGATGCACTTCGAGTCCCCCGGGGAATCCATTGCACGTCGACGACCTGAGCTGAGAAGTGGTCCCTCACCCACCGCCGAAAGTCTACGTCAACATGAGGTCGACAACACACCAAGTTGATGGTGGCGTGTTGATGCTCTGGGTAAGTATGCACTGCCAGATGCGATTCGCTAAGCAAGTACAGTGACGTGACCCCGTGTGGGTAGGGAAAGCGATGGACCTGGGGGGTGCCTAAAATGTGGAGGCCCAACAGAGCCACAATCTCCCGAGAGAACTCGCAAACGCGATCCACGCTTTGGAGTGACTCGATGTCACATTCGTACGCATCCACGATCCACTGTCCGCCTATCGCTTGCACCGGAGCCCTCCCGTGCGAGCCATCCATCAGGAGGCACCCCCGCCACCGGGAACGCCTGGTGGTGGTACGCCGGGAAGCGGCGGTGGTGGCGGCGAGCCCACGAGTGCCGGCACGGTCGAACAGGGCTGCCACTGAGCCATGCCGGCAGACCAAACCAAAGCGTCCGGTGCGACTTGACCACCGGCGATCGCCGCCTGCAGCTGCGAGAGCGGGTAGGGGCCGGTGGACTGACCGTTGGAGGCGACATACCACGTTGCCGCTGCGGGCAAAGGCGGTGGTGCGGCTGCCGCAGGCGCCTGCCCCATGCCCGGCATCATCTTGGATGCCATGGCCATCCCGAGTCCCAAACCGAGGCCGTCGCCTGCCGACCCGCCGCCCGGGTTTTCGGCGGCCGAAGTCATGGCTTGTCCCATTTGGTATTGCTGGAACCGATTCATGTCTCCGATGACGCCCATGCTGGTTCGGGTATCGAGGGCCTTCTCGACTTCTTCGGGCAGGGCAATGTTGACGATGAAGAGCTGGGGGCAGTCGAGCCCGTATTCGTCGTCGATCTGTTCGACGACTCGCTCACGAAGTTGGGCTGCCAAATTCTGGTAGTTGCTGGCCAAGTCCAAAGCCGCAATGTTGCTGCTGCCAATGATGTCCGCCAACGAGGAACTGATGATGGAACGCAGCAGCGTGTTGACGTCATCGGCTCCGAACTCCCCATCGGTGCCGACGATTTCTTGTAGCAGCGATTTCGGATCCACCGCACGCATGGTGTAGGTACCAAAAGCGCGCAATCGAATCGGCCCGAACTCGGGGTCTCGCAACATGATGGGGTTCGGTGTGCCCCATTTCAGGTCCGTGAGCACGCGGGTGCTCACGAAATAGACCTCCGCTTTGAACGGGCTGTCAAAGCCGTACTTCCACCCTTGCAGGGTCGACAGGATGGGCATGTTGTCCGTGGTCAGTTGGTAGTGACCGGGCGGGTAAACGTCCGCGATCTGACCTTGGTAGACGAACACAGCGGACTGGCCGGGCCTGACAATCAGCTGGGCCCCATTCTTGATTTCGTTGTCGTGTCTGGGAAAACGCCACACGAGTGTGTGTCGACTGTCGTCGATCCACTCGATGATATCGATCAGTTCCGAACGCAAGGCGTCGAATAAACCCACGGCATCACTCACGAAAAGAGGAATCTAGCCTGCCGCTTGGGGGCGTCCCCCAGGCCGCGATAAATTAGCGCTGGTCGAAGCAACCGTCAAGCAAGTGAGCGCTCGCATCACCAGCACGAGGGCTTCGCATCGAGCGTTGTCTGAGAGAGCACGGCTGAAAGCGACGCGTTCGAGGGCGCGCTAAATCGGAACTGAAACTTCGACTGCACGAGCCGCCGCGAAAGTCAACTCGCGGGGAGCACGCTCTACTTCAGCCGATAGCACATGAGCTTTTCTTGTTCACGCAAGTAGAGCCGACCGTTTGCGATGACCGGATGAGCCCAGGTCTTGCCTTTCTGGAAGGCTGGCTTGAAGGTCCCGACCACGTCCATGGTGTCGGTGTTCGTCGAGGTCAAGATGATCGTCCCGTCTTCCCGCCTCCAAACGAGGTGGCCGTCTGCTGCAACCAGAGATGACTCTCCCTTTCCGGCCGCGCGCTCGGGTCCCCATTTCACTTGGCCCGTTGCCATCTCGACACAGATGGGAAGTCCATTGCCATTACCATGGCCGCAAAAGATGTGACCGTTGACCAGTGTCATGCCGCCATGCTTGTTCTGCAGATCTTTTCCATCGAGCCAAAAGACCTCTTTGGCTTCAATGCCCTCTCCATCCTTTTGAAGTCGCAGCAGCGCCGAACCCGTTCCGTACCCGGTGCTTGTAAACACATCATCTCCATCGACGATCGCCGTTGGGATGTTTGCCGTGCCATTGGCCACTCGGTCGTAACGCCACAAGAGTTGTCCGTCGGATGCCCGAATCCCGATCAGGCCACGACCGACCAGTTGAATGTACTGTTTAACACCGGCTCCATTTGAGACCACGACCGATGCGTAGCCGGCGCCGTCCTTCAGCGGTTTTCCGTTGAGGCCTTCTTCGTCGTCATAGGTCGGCAAAACGCAGGCCCAGATTTCCTGGCCGGTGAGTTTGTCGAGTGCGACAACCATGCCCTGTTTGCCGCCGGGGGTGCAGATGACCCAGTCGCCGTCGACCAGCGGTGACTCGCTGTAACCCCATCCGCTCATCATCTTGCCACCCCAATCCGAAAACTTGCGGCTCCAAACCACGGCGCCCTCTGCTCGGTCGAGGCAAACGATCCATCCGTCGCTGCTGGTCACATAGAGGTGTTCGCCGTCGATGGTGGGCGTCGTTCGGCTGCCCGCGTAGCCGTGCTTGGGGGGGCCTTCGGTGATGGCTTGCGTCCAAACCACGGTCCCGCTGGAGGCATCGATTGCGACCACGGATTGGCTGTTCTCAAAGTTCCCCGATGTGTAGACGTGGTCGCCGTCGACGCTGACGCTGGCATAGCCGGCGCCCATCCCGTCGGCCATCCAAACCAGCTCCGGTCCGTCTTCGCCCCACGACTGAAACAGTCCCCGTTCCGGTGACTGGTTGGCTCGATCCACGCCACGCCATTGCAGCCAATTGTCGGCCTTTGTCGACTCAGTGAGTGCGAGTGTCAGAAGCAAGCCGCACAAAGGCAGCGACTTTTTGAAAGACATCATTCCCCAATCTCCCGGTGTCAAATCGTTGATGTACCGTGCCGGACCAGACCAATGGTGGCAGCGAGACTCTAATCGAAACCAACGTGGCTGTGTGCGGGTTGCCAAAGTCGCCCAGTTCCTTCGGCCATGGACAGCATCTGACAATGCCGGACAATCCATGTTCGCGACTCACACCGACAAGCCTGGTTTGTCGAGAGTCCCCCACGACGCTTGCCCGGATTGATGGAAGACACCATGGTTGCCTCCTCTGTATTGGCTCTGGACGTTGATCAGTTGCACGACGATTGGCAATGGATGCTGCAACTGTTCCAACGGGTCTTGGAACGTGGAGGGGATGCTGAGTTGGCGGAGCATCTGCCCGGAGCGAGCGATTCGAGTGACTCGCAGTTTGACATTGCCGACAACGTCCCATTAACACAGGCGTATTCAATCGCCTTTCAACTGCTGAGCATGGCCGAGCAGAGTTCAGCAGCTCAGTTTCGCGACCAGGTCGAGATATCGGAAGGAATGGAAGCGTTGCCGGCGCTGTGGGCGGGCAGCATTCGCGACTTGCTCGATCAGGGCTGGGACGCCAAAGCGGTCGCGGAGCACTTGGGCGATGTGCGCGTGGAGCTGGTCTTGACGGCACACCCTACCGAGGCAAAACGTGCGACGGTCCTCGCGCACCACCGTCGACTCTTCGAGCGATTTCAGAAACGCCACGACGCAAACCTGCCGCCATGGGAGCGCGAGGAGAACGGTCGCACGATTGAGTCGTTGCTGGGGGTCTTGTGGCGGACGGGCGAGATCTATTTGGACAAACCCGACTTGCAGTCCGAACGCCGCAACGTGATGGACTACCTCACTAAGATCTTCCCCCGGGCCCTCCGACCTCTGGATCTACGGCTTCGTCAAGCGTGGCGTGAACTTGGTTTGGACGAAACCCTGCTCGCGGATCCGCTTCGATTGCCACGGCTGACCTTCGGGACTTGGGTGGGTGGCGATCGTGATGGACATCCGCTGGTGACACCGGAGGTCACCGCCGAAACGCTGTCGCAGCTTCGCTCCGGTGCGCTGGGGTTGCTGCGCAACGAGCTGGTGCAGTTAGCACGTTTGATCAGCTTGTCGGCGTACTGGTTGCCGCCTCCAAGTGATTTCTTGGCCGTCATCGCCGCGGAAGCAGAGCGATTGGGGGACGCGGGCAAACGAGCGATCGCCCGCAACCCCAATGAACCCTGGCGGCAGTTTGTCAATTTGATGCTGGCCAAGTTGCCCCCCGGCGAACAGGTGGATGCACTGGAGCCATCCGTGGTGTATACCGACGCATCCAAGTTGATCGATGACCTCCGCGTTTTGCACGATAGCATTCGCGCCAGTCAGATGGCGGAAACGGCGGACCACGCGGTGGCGCCAGTGATGCGCATCACGCAGATGGTCGGTTTCCATCTGGCTGTTCTCGACATCCGTCAAAACAGCACCAAGCATGACGCCGCGATTGAGCAATTGATGGCCGCTGCCGGTTATGACGACACGGCATTTGCGAGTTGGGACGAAGCCAAACGAGTGGAGTTCCTGTCACGGGAACTGACGAGCACGCGGCCGCTGGCTCATCCGGATCTCTCTGCCGGCGCGGATGCGGACGCCGTGCTCGGTGCGTTGCGTGTGGTGAAAGAACACATTCAGGAACATGGACCCGATGGGATCGGTTCGCTCATCGTCAGCATGACACGCAGCACCTCTGACTTGTTGGCGGTCTACCTGCTGGCACGGGAAGTCGGGCTATTACAGCCAACAGCCGAGGGCCCCGTTTGTCCGCTTCCGGTTGTACCGCTGTTCGAAACGATCGACGATTTGGAACGCTCGCCTCAAATCTACGACGGCTTTTTGGCTCACCCGCTCACGCAACGGAGCATGAAAGAGGATCGCGTGGGGCAAGTGATGATCGGCTATAGCGATAGCAACAAGGACGGGGGCATCTTGGCGAGCTTGGTGGGATTGCGGCATGCCCAACGCCGGCTGACCGCGACCGGGGAACGGCATGGTATCCGTGTACGCTTCTTCCACGGTCGGGGCGGGACGATCAGCCGTGGGGCGGGACCGACCCACCGGTTTATCAAGAGCCTGCCTGACAACACCATTCAGGGCGACATTCGACTCACGGAGCAAGGCGAGACCATCTCGCAAAAGTACGCTCATGAGGCGACGGCCATTTACAACTTGGAGTTGTTCCTTGCGGGGGCAACGCGCAAGTCATTGCGTGATCTCCGCGCGGACGACGCGGAGCATGAATTGGAGCCCGTGCTCGTCCAGCTGGCCGGATGGGCACGCGAATGCTACAGCGGGCTGCTGCACCAAGAGGGTTTTGTGGAGTTCTTTCGCACGGCGACCCCCATCGATGCGATCGAACAGAGCCGCATCGGATCGCGTCCCTCGCGGCGGAGCGGGAAGCAGACGCTTGCCGACTTGCGCGCGATTCCCTGGGTGTTCAGTTGGGGACAGGCGCGTTGTTATTTGTCAGGCTGGTATGGGGTGGGATCGGCTCTTGAAAAACTGGATGCCACCGATCCCGATGCGATCGTCCGTCTCATTGACCAGCTTCGCGTATGGGCACCGTTGCACTATTTGATCAGCAACGTGGCGACGAGCGTGGCCGCCGTGGATTTGGAGGTTGTCCGGCAATACGCGTCGTTGGTGGAAGACGAGGATCTGAGATCCCGTTTTGTTGGGCAGATCGAATCGGAGTGGCTTCGCTCCCAGAAATGGGTGGAAACGATATATGGGGGCTCGTTGGAATCCCAGCGACCGAATGTCCAACGCATGATTCAGCTCCGTGGCGATGGCCTGCAGCGATTGCACGAACAACAAATCGCGTTGCTGAAACGCTATCGAAGTTATCGACGGATGGGCGAAGACGAGCAAGCGGAGAAGCTGTTGCCGGCCCTGTTGCTGACGGTCAACGCCATCGCATCCGGGCTGGGGACGACGGGTTAGGGCTCGCGGGAAAGAATCTTTCCCGCGCGGGCCAGATTTTGTGTCACGCGCGAATGTCACACGACGTCTGGAGTGGGAGTACCCTCACGAACGACCCGAATGCGGCCGCGAGACCTTGGCAATGATCGCAACACGCCCCTCAAAGAACCTGCAGACGGAGGAGCAGCTCGTCTTGGCCGCGCGAGCCGGCGACGCGGAGGCCTTTGGCGAGTTGGTGCAGCGTTATTCGGGCATCGTCACCGGGATCGCCTACAGCATCCTCGGGGATTTCGTTCGTAGCGAAGATGTCGGGCAAGAGTCGTTTTGGAACGCTTGGCGGAATCGCAAGTCGCTTCAGGATCCCACCAAGTTTGCCGGGTGGGTTTGCGGGATTGCCCGGCATCGGGCGTTGGATGCGGTGCGAAAGGAGCGACGGTGCAAGGAGGTCGAGGCCCCTGCGGCGCTGGAGCAACAAGCATCGCATGAATCGACGAGCGACGCGGGGATTGGGGACGAGGAAAAGGCCTTGGTTTGGTCGACGCTGGAGAGCCTGCCGGAAACCTACCGGGAAACCATGGTGTTGTACTACCGCGGTGAGCAATCGGTTCAAATGGTCGCGCGGTCCCTACAAGTTCCCGAGCCGACCATCCGAAAGCGTCTCCAGCGTGGCCGCGAGTTGTTGCGATCTGAGTTGGCGTCGGTCGTGGAGAAGACGCTCCGCGGCACGACTCCCAAAGCCATCTTCACGGCGGCTGTTCTGGGGAGTTTGCCTGGCAATGCGATGGCGGCCACGGTGACGGCAGCGGGAGCCACCAAGACGCTGGGTGTGAAAGGGGGCGAGGTGTCCACGTTCGGGTTCGGCGTGGTTTCCGCCGCGACCATGGGCGCGATCCTGGGGGTTTTGGGTGGCGTCGCCGGAACCGCGATCGGCGCCTATGCGAGCTATCGATCTTCGCCTTACCTGTCTCAACGCAAGATCATCGTTGGCATGTTTTTGCTGGCCATGTTCCAAATGGCGACCTTCACTGCCTGGATTGTGTTCATTGCCGGTCGACAAGCCACGGAGCAGGCGCTTGCTCCGGATCGCTATGGGTCCGTGATCTCGATTTCGATTGTCACGTTTCAGATGATTTTGTGCGGTACCGTCGTTTCGGGGCTATGGCTGCACCGCCGCGCGGGGCAGCGAGACAAGGCGTCGGGGCTGGCAACGGCACCGGGCTACCAGGCGCCCGACATCGGTTTGAAGCACTCACAGCGTTACACGTCGAAGCGAAAGCTTTTGGGACTTCCTTTGTTGGACGTGCATCAGTCGATTCGTCGCGACACCGACGGAAAGATCCATCCCGCTGGAACCGCCAAGGGATGGATTGCGATTGGGGATCGCGCCTACGCTCCCTTCTTGGCGATGGGTGGAGTCGCGGTCGCCCCGATTGCGATCGGAGGTATGCCTATCGGCCTGGTGGCGTTGGGCGGTGCAGCGCTGGGATTGTTTGCATTGGGGGGCCTGGCTGCGGGTGGGGTCGCGGTGGCAGGACTCGCCTGCGGCGTGCTAGCGATGGGCGGGCTTTGCATCGGATGGTGGACGCATGGTGGTGCCGCGTTTGGGCAGCATGCGTTGCCCGAGTGGGAATGGTTTCCCGTTGCGATTGTCGTCATCGTCATGGCGATCCCTGCTGCGGCTACCTTTGTGCAATGGCGGGTGACCAAGTTGACCCAAGACACAGCTTGATTCCGCGTTTTCGAGGGCTTCGCCTTCTGTCCCGGGACGCAAGCGTCAACTAAGCTTCAGCAGGGAGGAACGCTCCTCCTCATTGGCTGCCCGCTTGCCCGCGTCTCGCTGTTTTCATGCCCACTGTTCGCCTCACAAAAAACAATTCCGCGATGATCGCCCTGGGGGTGAAGCTCATGGCGGAACGGGCGGCGGAAGCGTTGTTGTTGTTGCTCGATGGGGCGACGGACTGGAAGAAGCTGGCGGAGTTGACGGAGGCGGATCAGAACACGGTGATCGTCGCGGTGGATCAGCCCGAGGATTTGGACGGTGCCGCGGAGGCCGGTCTCAAGCCGCTGGCCATCAACAAGGAGAAGGCGCCCCTGTTGGAGCGTTTGCAAGAGGCCTTGTTGGAGGCGGCTGCGGATGAAGTGATCCGGACCAATGGAGAGGTGGTCGCGATTTACTCGGGTTTCCAGCAAGGAAAATTGGATTCGATCAGCCACCTGCAACTCGATGAACGGATGCGTCGATTCACCGTTCGCGATCTGCAGACGTTGGAGAGCAGTGTCCCGCTGAAGACGATCAAGGCGGTCGTTGACTTGGCAGCCCAGATCGGTCGCGAAGGGCGGGAGGGCAAGCCCGTTGGAACGCTGTTTGTTGTGGGAGACACGCGTCACGTGTTGGAACATGCGAACGACAGCGGCGTTGACCCATTTCGCGGGTACAACAAATCGTTTCGGAATATCCTGGACCCGAAAGTTCAAGAAGACGCGAAGGAAATCGCGCAGCTGGATGGCGCCTTCATCATCACGCCCGATGGCGTCATCGAACGCAGTCGTCAGATGCTGGAAGTCTCGCACGAAGACCTCAAAATGACGAAGGGGCTGGGTTCGCGGCATTGGGCAGCGGCTGCGATCACCCGGCGAACGAAAGCCGTCTCGGTGGTGGTCAGCCAGTCAACGGGCACCGTGCGACTCTACCAAGACGGGTTCCTGATCCTCCAAATCGTGCCTGTTGACAAGGCCATCAAGTGGCAGGAGTTCGCCTTTGAGCCGCCGACGACCGGGGGCGATGATTAGTGCTTTGTCAACATTCAATTTTAGGGTTGGTCTTTCAGTAGCACGGCTCTCCGAGCCGTGAGATCTCGGCTCGGAGAGCCGAGCTACGATCATTGGAACCCTAAAATCAAATGTTGACGAAGCACCAGTGAGATCTCGCGATCGTTGAGGCTTTAAGGAGCCGCGGGCGTGCCCGGATCCGCTGGACTGCCAATGGGTGGAGTCGGACGCGGGCCACGACCACCGTACGGCGGATACCCGCGTCGTTGCGGTCCACGTAGACGTGCGTCGGGGCCTTCCCACCATTCGGGTTGTGTTGGGTAGGGCGTCACCAGCCCCGGATTGCCAACGCCCGGTAGTCCGGTCCCCGGAAAGCCGGGACCGAAACCGTAACCAAAGCCGAATCCGCCAAGCCCGGCGTACGGCGGTCCCCAGTTCGGATAGGGCGTGCTGTACGGGCGGAACGGGAATTGCCATTCACCATACGGTCGGACGGGTTCGCCCCACTGTTCCACACGGTGATATTGATCCAGCGAAGGCCCGAATGACAAGGTGCTACGCGTGTGGGTGTAGCCGCCGGTGCGCAGTCGTGGCTGTTGAGGACCCACTGGGGGCGCGATAGGAGCGTATTGGGCAACCCTTTGACCGCTCGTCGGGTCATGGGAGTACGTGGAGGGGCGTGTCAACCAGTCTGCGCGGCACTGTGCCGCCGAAGCAAAGCATGTGAGGCTTGCCGCGAACAGGGTCGCGAACAGGCATTGACACCGGAGGTTTCTCTTGGAAGCGGCCATGGCGCCAAAATAGTTCGCGATCTCGGTCGAGTTGGGATCGACGACCGGACACGCGACTTTTTGGTTTCATGGGTACCTCTCAACACGCAGAACCCGCATAAACCCACCTTGGTGCCCTTTCGCTTGGGTTCGATCCGCCGCTTGCTTGGTCCTGGGACCGCTTGTCACAGGTTTGGGAGGCTGGGGCCACCGCCGGTTCGGGGCATCGCACGTGGGATTCCGATCCGTACCGGTGCTGGTGGCGGTTTGGGGATGGCCCGCGTTGTGAAGCGCAAACCCATGGCCGTGTCGAGTTCCCATTGTGCAAGCAGTGCCCAGGGTGTGTTGCGGTGATCCGAGACGCAGCGTTGCAGCAGTGCGTGGGCTTCGCCTGCAAGGGACTGCGAGCGCGTGACGGCCAACGCGGGGGAAGGGTGCAAGGAGAGTTGGTTGACGCCCGATGGCAGGCTCTGCGGCAACTGTCCAAGCGTGTTCTCGTATTCGAGGTAGCGAACGATGTTTGCCAGGATGCGGCCTTTGGTCAGGTCATGCCACGCCCGCCAGCGCTGGGATGGTTCGTCGTCATGCGCTTGCTGCCAATGGATCGAAGGATCTTTAAATGGGACGAGAAGCTGATCCAGTCGATCGATCGCTTTGCGGGCGCGTCGGGATTCGATTCGCGCGAGGTTGGAAAACTGCGTCTTGAACGTGGCGGGAGCCACGTAGCGGCGATCGTTCCAAAGGAAATGCATCCGAGGCGGGCGAAAGGTTTGGATGTTGTCGGGTTCAAAGGTTGCGAACGCGGCGTTGGAGATTGCCCGGCGAAAGGGGTTTTCTTCCAGATCCAACCGGTACTGCTGTGCCGGGCCGTAGTCCGGCATGTAATCGCGCAGAGCTTCCAGGTCGAACGCGTTTCGGTCGTTGGTACGATTCAAAATCGTGAAGGTCCCACCGGTTTCCAACGCCAGTCGGGTGAGGGCATACGGTCCGTGGGCCGTCATCAGACCTTCGCGATACGGCCCGCCGTAGGGACCTGCCTCAAGAAACGACTGGATGCCGGCGTTTTCCCACGGCGCTTGGCCTGGTTGATGCCAGTAGGGCAGCCAAAGGCGCTCCGGCAACGCGGAATCCGGACCACGCTTAACCGGCAACAGGTACCGCTGGGGTCGCCTGGGTGGTTGTTCCACGACGTAGATGTGTGATCCGCGTTCCGCACCCAGAACGGCCGTTGGGCCGACGACGTGCACGGCGACCTGGGCGTAGCGACAAAGGCGGATGGTGTCCTCAAGCAGGTGCGTGTCGTCCCCGGATTCATCCGTGATCACGACCACCATCATCCGTTTGCGTCGCTGGCGGTGGGATTCAAACGTTGACAGGACCGTTTGCAAGGCCGTCATCACGTTCTCTTGACCCGAGCTGTCGATGGGAACCTCCACCAGCGCGTTGACGACTTTGATGCCTTTGGCATTGGGCGGCGAAATGACACGCTGGCGTGCGCCAAAGGCGACGACGGAATTCAGCAACAGCGTTTCCTCGCTACCTGTGCTTCGCGTTCCGGTCAGCCTGCCGATGGACTCGTAGAAGTCCTTCATGTGACGCGCCATCAACGCACGATCCCGTTCCAAGCTGATCGACGCGTCCAGCAACCACACCACCAGCGTGTCGCCTTCGGCGAGCTCTCCTTGGATGGCGGAGGTCACACTGTCGAGCGCGGAGCCCGGATCCCCCGATGCGCTGATCTCGCGAAGCGAAGACGGCTCGCGAATCGCCATGCTATCCAGTTCACCTCGCATGGCGTCCTCCATGGAGTCCGACGCCAGACGGCTGATCCACTTCGATGGTTGGGGCGCCGGCTTGAAGGCGACGACTTCTGGGAGTCGGATCTCCGACGAGCCCAAATCGGATAGGGGCTGGACACGGACGTCAACAGTGTCGGTGCTGTACTCGACCGCGTTTTCGGGCTCCGGTTGGAAGGAGGAGGCACGGAGATCGAAGGTGGCCAAGCTCGTTTCGGCTGGATCTGAACTTCGAAAGGTGAGGTCAAAAAGTTTGCGGGCGGGTGTGGGCAACGCGATCAGGGCCAGCACCAACAGAATGACCACGTGAACCAACGCGGAGCAAGCAAACGACTGCACGTCGCTTTGCAGCCGCAGTTTGCCGACCACCTTGCTCCCAGGTGTTCGTCCCGGGGGCCCTTCCTGAGGAGGCGGTCGCGTTGGCTTGTTCACGTGTCTTCTTCCAAGAGTTGCTCGATCACACCGCGCATTTTCTTCTCCCCGGGGGTTCCCTGCCAGTTCATTTCGCCTTGCCACCACTGACGGACAAAGCCACGTTTGTCGATCAGATAGACCGTCGGCCACATGGTGTTGCTCCACGCGTCCCAATTGCTTTTCTTCAGATCGAGGAGGACCGGGTATTCGAAGCCGTCTTTTTCCGCGGCGGCCGCGACGCGTTCCGGATCAAACTCGGACGAGACCTCGGGTGTTTGGATACCAATCACGACCAGGCCCTTGTCGGCGTAGTCATCCTGCCAGCCGTTGTAATGCTCGAAGTTGCGCTGGCAGTTGATGCATCGGAAAGCATAGAAATGCACTGCAACGACGCTCCCCCGCAAGGAAGCCAGTGTTTGTGGCTCACCTTGGAGCCATTGGGCGCCTTCCAGTGAGAGCTCCGGCGCTTTGGGATAGCGTCGTTTGATCTTGCTGAAGTCAAACGGCACGCCGACGAGTGGTCCGATTTGCGAGCGTTGCTTCGTTGTCAGGGTGGACTGCAGGTCAGCTTGTTCACGGCTTTGCAGATCCTTGAGCTTTCGCGCGGCCTCGGGTGCTTCGAGTGTTTTCTCTTGGAGCTGTTTTCGGATCTCCGTTCCGTCCTGATCGGTTGTCGCAAAGGTCTCCTGGAGGCTTTCCCTCTGGACCTTGGTGAGCGTCAACGTCGCAGCCACATCGTCGAGCAGGAGCATCCGTGTCCCGTGGGCCTGGCGTTCCAGTTGCGACAAGCGTTCGCGTTGATCGACACTTAGAATGGACCCCAAACGCGCGCGCAGTTGACGTGTCAGTTGGGCAACATTCTCGTGGTTTCGGTCCGTGGGCAGGATGCGCCCCCGCCACCAGGGACCATCCACCTCTTCCAAGGACGCGAGGACCTGACGAATCTGGCTCGCGTCCAGCTTGAGCTCTTGATGGATGGCGTCATCGCGGACCATCTGCAGTAGGTACGGCTGAACCGTTTCATCCGCGCTTGCTTTTGTGCTGGCTAGAAGGGTCACGACGAAAGCCAACGCCATGACCGACACCATCTGGCAAATGGAAAGCCGGCGAAAAGGGGTCAGGTACCAATGGCCGGACCGGCCCCGTGGGTGCGT
>JBCCYK010000092.1:0-23008 GCA_039189905.1 Planctomycetota bacterium | reverse complement strand
GGACGTGGCCCACAACTCGTCCCGGTCGATGCACCGGCCACAACCGACGAGCGCGAAGACGTAGATCACGCCGTGGTTGGCCCGACTGTGCGTGCCCGAGGTCACCCGTTGTTGATCGATTTTGGCGGATGCGAAGTGAGGGGAGATCGCGCTGACCAGGGCATAGTTCCGGCTCGCGTCGTCATAGTCGTGGTGCGTGGCTTCTTTCAGCACGCCTCGAACATAGGGCGTGAACGCCAGTTCTTGATGCGTGGTTGCTTCCAAAGTGGAACCAAGCCATTGCTGTTGTTGTTCCTCCGCGTCACGGCGAACGGCGGCTTGTTTCATCGCCGCTTGAATCGCGTAGCTTTCCGCGTCAGAACCGTCGCCCGCCAGCGAGCAAAGGCAAAGGAGTGTGCGAATCATCACGTGTTCGTGTGGCGCGCATTCGAACTCGCGTGATCGGTCATCGCGCAGCATGGAGAGTGCTTCATCCACCGGGATGCCGCCACCCGCATGGTCGAGTTCATCGCGAAGGGATCGCAGTTGGACTTCCGCCTCATCGACGTTCCCGGCGGCCATCAGCGTGATGGCGCGGTCGAGCCGTGCTGGGCGTTCCCAGCGACGGTCCGTCGCGATGAGCGTGTCGAGGGTTTGGGTCGCGGTGACGAGGTCACCCGCGAAGAAAGCGTGTCGAGCCGTGTGGATGTCCGGCTTCGGTCGCGATGCACAACCCAACGGACAAAGGCAGGCGAGGCTAAGGGTGACAACAAGTCGACGCCAAGCGATGCTTTGTGGTTGCCGCATGCCCAGCGCGCTCAGCCGTCGGCCTGGTCAAAGATGCCAAAGTTCCACCACTTGCCGGCCCGCGTCTTGTGATAGCCCTTTCGGATCGTGGACGACTCCTTCAAGTAGTCACCCGAATGGAGATTGACCATCTCCAGGGTCAGCACATAGTCGCGTTGGCTCGATTTGTTCCGTTCGGTGGTCCCGCTGGTGATGGTCGCATAGACCAGGTAATCGACGGGGGAACCTTGGCGACCCAGCGCGGATGCGAACGCGGCTCGGTTCTGTGGAATGAATAGCGAGTCGGGCCGCAAGCGGGTCTCCACCAAAGCGGCATCGATCATGCGGCGACTGATGGTGCGGAAGCTGGCTGCCGAATTGATCTGCGAGTCAATGCGTTCGTACAGCTGGTCTTTGAAGTCGATGAGTTCTTCGGCGCTTTTGTTCTCGATGCCAATGAAGCAGACGCGAGCGGGGCCTTGTACCAAGGGACCGCTGCCGACAGCCGCTTGACCTGCCAAAGCGGCCTGACCGGGCGGAGTGACGGCGGAGCCATCGGGCCCTGTCAACTGATCCGATGCCAGGTGCATGCCTGACTCGGTGATGACCGCCGGCTGGGCCGAGGGTGGGCAGCGTGACAAGAGTTTGGCCACGCTTTCGTCCACCAACGGATTCCAAGTGGCGGCGCCGGCCTCATGACTGCCGACCAAATCCTTATCGTCGCGAGCCAGCAGATGCCCGTAGCCATGAGCGCAACCAACGGAGGAGGCTGCCGCGCAGGTCGCCAAAAATCCAATGGCTTGGCCGGCAAAGTGACGTCGATTCGACCGGTTTGGCTCGGCGGATCCATTGAGGACGTGGGAGCCGAGCGCTGGTCGGCGAGTTCGGCGATTCATCCGTGACATCCTTCGCTTAGCCTTCCTGGCACGAGGTTTCGGGGCGACGTTCGGCGTTCCCAGACGCTTGGGGCGTTGGGACAGGGCTTTTCAGCAGGGAAAAGCCGCCTGTCGCCTTGTGAACCCGACGTCAGTTATCAGAATATCGGGCCGGCGTCGAGCCAGAGTGCGTTAATCCTCCCCGAGTCGTCATCGCCCCCATAGCCGTTACAATCGGGGCCGATCGGCATTCTTGGCTATTTCGCCCGCCTTTCCCGAACGTTCACCGTCTCCAGTTTCACGAGTGCTGATGTCCGCCACCCTGATCGCCCCTTCGTCCGACGTCGCCACCGACCATGCCGTATTGGGCGAGGAACGCGTCGATGAATTGCCGGCGGTTGGAGGCGAACGCCCCGTTGTGACGCCGAAATCGCTGGATGAGGACGATGAGGAGGAGGACGAGGCTGATGATCTGGAAGAAGTCGGTGAAGAAGGCGAGGACACCCCAGGCTTCAATGATGACCTGGATGATGAAGAAGACGACTTCGACGAGTTCGACGACATTGACGAGGACGATTTCGACGACGACTTCGATGATGACTTCGAGGAAGAGCTGGACGATGACTACGTCATTGAAATTGACGATGAAATCAGTGCTGAGTTTGGATTGAACACGGCAGGTGGCAGCGACGACGACGAAATCGATGACGACGTCGATGACTTCGAAGACTTCGACGCCATTGACTGAACTTCCCATCGCGTCGCTGGCATCGGTCATCCCGCGGGATCGAATCGCAACGGATCCGGCGGCCAAGGCGGCGTTTGAATCAGACGGGCTGACCGCATTTCGAGAGAAACCACTCGGAGTCGTGACACCGCACGATGTTGACGAAGTGATCGCAACCGTTCGCTGGTGTCATGAGCATGCCATTCCTTTTGTGGCGCGCGGGAGCGGGACCAGCCTCTCCGGTGGTTCCCTTCCGGTTGCGGACGGGATTGTGATCGCACTGAACCGATTGAATCGCATCTTGGAAATCGATCCCATCGATCGTGTTGCGGTTGTCGAACCCGGCGTGGTCAACATCAAGGTCAGTCAGGCGGCCGCCGCGCATGGTTTGTACTACGCACCTGACCCATCGAGTCAGACGATCTGCACGCTTGGCGGCAACGTGGCGTTCAACTCAGGGGGAGCCCACTGCCTCAAGTATGGAATGACATCCAATCATGTCATCGGCGCGACGTGTGTGCTGGCGGATGGCCGTTGCGTCACGTTGGGGGGGCGATCCGCAGAGCCCGTCGGTCCTGACTTGATGGGTTTGTTCTGTGGCAGCGAAGGACTCTTCGGAATCGCGACAGAAATCACCCTGCGTTTGTTGCCCGTCCCCGAGATGTTCCACACGGTGTTGGTTGGCTACACGAGTTTGCCCGCTGCCGGTGATGCGGTGGCGGCCGTCATTGATTCCGGCCTGCTCCCGGGCGCGATGGAGATCATGGATGCGCTCTCCATTGAAGCGGCGGAGGCAGCGGTTGCGTGTGGGTATCCTGAGGGTGCTTCGGCGGTGTTGATTGTCGAATTGGAGGGCCCACGCGAAAAAGTTCTGGCCGAACGCGTTCAGTTGGAAGCGGTGCTCAAGCAGACACAACCGTTTGCCGAGCGAGTGGCATTGGATCAGGCGGATCGCTTATCGATTTGGAAGGGACGCAAGTCGGCCTTCTCCGCCGTCGGTCGCATCAGCCCTGATTTTCTGGTGCAGGACGGTGTCGTGCCTCGAAAGCGTTTGGGGGAAGCCCTTGGGCGGATTCAAGACATTGCATCGGAGAGTGGGATCCGCGTCGCGAATGTCTTTCACGCGGGCGATGGGAATCTGCATCCGTTGATCTTGTTTGACGGGGCCGTGGACGGCGAATTGCATCGAGCGGAGGAGGTGGCGGCGCGCATTGTGCGTGTTTGCGTCGAGATGGGTGGATCCATCACGGGGGAGCATGGCGTTGGGATGGAGAAACGCGATTTCCTTCCGGACATGTTTGATGCCAAGACGATTGATCGCTTCCATCGCATCCGAGCGTCGCTCGACCCAAAGACCATCGCCAACCCCGGGAAGATGTTTCCTGGTACGGAGGCGCCCTCGCTATCGAACGTTGGCATGCATCCCCTGGAGGCTGCCGGAGTGATCAGTCGTGAGTGAAGCGGGACAGGCGATGCCCGACGAAGCGGAGTCGGTTGAGTGCCGGGATTCGCTGCTTGGTTTGCTGGCGAGTCATGATCGCGTGCATGTGGAAGGTGCGGGGACGAAGCGCGCCCTGGCATTGGCATCGCAGCCTGACCCCGTCAAACGAGTTAGCTTGCGAGGGTTATCGGGCGTCACGCAGTACGAACCGTCGGAGTTCACGTTCACAGCTTGGGCGGGCACCCCGGTAAGGGAACTGCAGCGAATGCTCGGCGAGAACCGGCAGTATCTCCCGTTTGATCCGATCCTCTGCGACGCGGGAGCCACGCTGGGTGGAACGGTGGCGACCGGGATCGCGGGTTCGGGACGCATGCGCTACGGTGGCATTCGTGATTTCGTCCTGGCCGTTGAGTCGGTAACGGGGGACGGCGACGTGATTCGAACCGGCGGCCAGGTGGTGAAGAACGCAGCCGGGTTTGATGTGCCCAAACTGATGGTCGGGAGCTTGGGGCAGTTCGGCGTGATGACCCAAGTGACGATGAAAGTGTTTCCAATGGCACCCAGCCAAAGAACACTTTGCGTGGATTGTTCGGGGCACGGGGCTGCGTCCCGTGATGTGGCGGTGCGCCAGATCGCGACTTTGGCCTCGGGGCGTTGGGAATTGGACGCCTTGGATTATGACTCCCAGAGACATCGGATTTGGTTGCGCGTGGCGGGTCCCGAAGAGGCATTGCAACCCTTGCTAAAAGATTTGATCCAGGCTTGTGAAGACGAGACGACATTGGTTGGAGCGGACGACGCGGCCAAGTTCTGGGCGATGTGTCGAGAATTGAAGTGGGTGTCGGAGACTGATTCGGATCGCGACGTGATTGCGGCCGTTGGGACGAGTCTCACGCAGTTTCAACGCTTGGTGGACGCAATCGATTCCGAGAATGGGATCCATTGCTTGCACCTGAGTGGAGGTGGCAGCGTGACGTGGATTCGTTTTTCAGTGGAACTCTGGGAGGCGTTGGACGCGATGCTGAAGCGCCTTGGTTTGCGGGGCTTGCCGCTGTTGGGACGCGCCTTGGCGGGGCGAACCTCTTGGGTTGGCGGCCTGGATGGGATGGAGTCGATGTTGGCATCTGTCCGCACGGCGATGGACCCAGGGGGTAGACTGGTGCGCCGCTGAGTTGCTGAGGAAGACTTGGTGCTTTCCGTTCCTGCTCCCCGCGATTGAATGCTGCACGAAATTGACCTGACGCAGAATGGCCCGCATGGACAAGCGATGGCCGATGCTGTCAGCACCTGTGTGCATTGCGGCTTTTGCCTGTCGGCGTGTCCAACCTACGAGCAATTGGGTGACGAAGCCGATTCGCCGCGTGGGCGGATCTTTCTGATGAAGGAAGTCTTGGAGGGGAAGCTGGACCTTGAGGCGGCTGCCCCGCACGTGGACCGCTGTTTGGGGTGTTTGGCCTGTGAGCCGGCTTGTCCCTCGGGCGTGCCGTATCGTGATTTGATCAGCCCGTTTCGAGCGGCGACCGCTGGGCGACGAAGAGTGTCTTGGCTCCAGCGAATGGCACGACGCGTGGTCCAACTGACGCTGCCTTATCCAGGCCGTTTTCGCATCGCTGCGACCATGGGCCGATGGTCACGGCCGCTCGTGGAGGCGATGCCTGCCTTTTTGGTGCCACGCGTGGCACGCGCCATGTTGGGTTTGTTACCGGATCAGCTGCCCAAGCGATCGGAAACCAAGGCCTTCTATCCCGCAACGGGAGAGCAACGCGGTGTCGTCGCGATGCTACGCGGATGCGCACAAACGGTCTTGGCCCCCGAAATCAACGCGGCAACGATCCGGGTTTTGACGGCCAACGGCATCGAAGTGCACGTGCCTGAGAATCAGGTTTGCTGTGGCGCGCTGAGTTGGCACGTGGGCAATCTGCGAGGAGCCCAGGGCTTTGCGAATCAAAATCTGGATGCCTTTGACAGACAGGATGCTCCTTGGGATGCGGTGCTGACCAATGCGGCTGGCTGCGGTTCGGGCTTACACGAGTATGGGCTCATCTTGGCAGGTACGGATCGCCAAACGCAGGCGGAGACGTTTGCTGCGAAGGTGAGCGATGTGTCTCGTTATCTGTCACGTCTGAGCACCCGAAAGGCGTTCCCGGATCGAGGGACCACCACGCGCATCGCGTATCACGATGCCTGCCACCTTGCCAACGCGCAGGGCGTTCGCAGTGAACCGCGAGCGTTGTTGCGAGCGATACCGGGCGTGACGTTGGTGGAGATCACCGATGGACACCTCTGTTGTGGATCCGCCGGCACTTACAACATCGATCAGCCCGACATGGCCAATCAATTGGGTGACGCGAAGGCGCGGGCGATTCTGGCGACCGAACCGGATGTGATTGCGACCGGAAACATCGGCTGTTTGACGCAGATCCGGACTCATCTGAAACGGGTCGCGGAAGCGGATGGGATGCCGCTGACCGAGTTGCCCTCCGTGAGACACACCGTTGAGATTCTCGCAGACGCTTATGACGGTGTGGATCTGGCTCGTGCTGCTGGTCGTTGAGTGGCGTGATCGGCGGCGTCCTTCCGGGGTTTCGGGGATTGTTCTAGATTCTGGTTCGTGGAAGTCACGCCGTGAGAGCGGCGGCCCACGACATTTCTGACCCACCATGACTCTGACGCCTTTGAAATCATGGCCAAAAAATCGATCGATCAAGTTGATGTCGCTGGAAAAACCGTCCTGATGCGAGTGGACTTCAATGTGCCGTTGAATGATTCCCTCGTGATCACAGACGATCGCCGTGTTCAGATGGCCCTGCCAAGCATCAAGAGCGTCATTGATCGTGGCGGCAAGCTGATTTTGATGAGTCACCTGGGGCGTCCCAAAGGGGATGACGGTGATAGCAAGTTCAGCCTGAAGCCGGCCGCGGATCGATTGGGTGAATTGCTTGGCAGCCCCGTGCACTTTGCCAGTGACACCGTTGGGGAAGATGCCACGGCGAAGGCGGCTGCGCTGGAGGCCGGTGAGGTGTTGGTTTTGGAAAATCTGCGGTTTAACCCCGGTGAGAAGAAGGGGGATGAGGGGTTCGCCGGCAAGCTGGCCGCAATGGCGGATGCCTACTGCAACGATGCCTTTGGAACCTGCCACCGGACCGATGCGTCCATGGTGGCCGTGCCGGAAGCCATGTCGGGCAAGCCGCGCGTGGTGGGTCATCTGGTTGCCAAGGAGATTCAGTATCTGAACGATGCCATTGGCGATCCCAAACGGCCGTTTGTGGCGATCCTCGGCGGCGCGAAAGTCAGCGACAAAATCAACGTGATCAACAACTTGCTTGGCATTTGCGATGCGGTCTTGGTTGGCGGCGCGATGGCATACACCTTTTCATTGGCCACGGGTGGGAAGGTCGGCAAGTCCTTGGTCGAGAAGGACAAAGTGGACCTGGCCAAGGAGCTGATGGCAGGTGGTGGCGATAAGCTGCATCTCCCCGTGGACACGCACTGTGGTGATGATTTCAGCGGCGATTGCAACAAGCAGGTTGTCAAAGCCGGAGAGATTCCGGACGGTTGGGAAGGTTTGGATGTGGGGCCCGAGACCGCGAAGCAATACGCGGACTTGATTCGAGGTGCGGGAACGGTCGTTTGGAATGGACCGATGGGCGTGTTTGAGATGCCGCCTTTCGACGAGGGGACCAAGCAGGTTGCCCAAGCTGTGGCGGACAGCGACGCCACGAGCATCATCGGAGGTGGTGACAGTGCTGCGGCCGTGAATCAGCTCGGGTTCGCTGATCAGGTGAGCCATGTCAGCACGGGGGGCGGTGCGAGTTTGGCGATGCTGGAGGGCAAGGCGTTTGCGGCCGTCGACCTGCTGGATGATGCCTGAGAATGATTCTTTGCACCGAAAGACTTGGGTGAATAAACGTGTTTGACTCGCTATCAGATGGTCTCCAGTCGGCTTTCAAGAGCCTGGCCGGACGTGGCAAGCTGACCGAAGGCAACATGCGCGACGGTCTCAAGATCGTTGAGCAGGCGCTCTTGGAGGCGGACGTCAGTTATGAGGTCGTGCAGCAGTTCATGCAGCACGTGTCCGACAAGGCGCTCGGCAAACGCGTCTTACTCAGCCTGAGACCTCAAGAAGAGTTGGTGCGGATCGTTCACGACGAGTTGGTCGACACACTCGGACCGGTGGACCCGTCGCTACATCTGAAGGCGGACCGCCCGACCGTGATCATGCTGTGCGGTCTGCAGGGGAGCGGCAAAACAACCACCTGCGGGAAGTTGACGCGGCTGCTGCTGGAGCAAGACATCAAGCCCTTGTTGGTGGCTGCTGACTTGCAACGACCGGCCGCGATCGAGCAGTTACGCGTTCTGGGTGAGCAGCTGGGTGTTCCGGTCCATACCGAAACGGATCACAAAGACCCGGTGAAGGTCTGTCGCAACGGGGTCGACCGCGCGAGCAAAGAAGACGCCCGCGTGGTGATCCTGGATACCGCCGGCCGGTTGGCCATCGACGAGGAGTTGATGGATCAGCTCAAGCGGATCGATAAACGTGTCGGGCCCGACCAGGTTTATTTGGTCGTTGACGGGATGACGGGGCAAGATGCTGTCAACAGTGCCGGCGCCTTCAATGAAGCGTTGGAGCTTGATGGCGTGGTCATGACCAAGCTGGACGGCGATGCCCGCGGCGGTGCCTTGCTGTCCGTCAAGCAGGTAACGGGTGTCCCCATCAAGTTCATCGGGACCGGGGAGCAGATGGAAGCCCTGGAACCGTTCCGACCGGAGGGGATGGCGGGACGGATCTTGCAGATGGGCGACATGGTCGCGGCGGCCCAGGAGGCTCATCGGATTGTCGATGAACAGGAACGGGAGGAGCTCGAGGCCAAGATGGCCTCGGGTGAATTCACCCTCGATGATTTCAAGGGCCTGATGAAGAAGATTGCCCAGCCGGGCCTGATGGGGCGGATGATGGGCCTGATGCCGGGCATGGGCCAGTTCAAGGAAGCCCTCGACAGCGAGGAAGCCGGTGGGCAAATGCGCCAGATCATCGGCGCGATCGACTCCATGACGCCTTCCGAGCGCAAGAATCCGAAGCTGATCGACGCATCCCGGCGCAATCGCATCGCGACGGGAGCCGGTGTTCAAGCAGCGTCCATCACCCAGCTGATCAAGCAGTTTGACACGATGAAGCCGCTGATGCAGATGATGGCGGGCAAGGGAGCTGGCGACCGCATGAAGATGATGCAGCAGATGCAGGCCAGCGGCATGATGTCCGACCCCCGTATGGGCGGCGTGAAGGTGAAGCAGGGGACGGGCAAGCGTCTGACGACGGCTGAACGTGCCAAAATGAAGAAGGAGCGAGAAAAAATGAAGCGAAAACTGCGTCGGAAAAAGTGAGATGCAGTGCCAAGGCGATCGATTTTCCGCTATCATCCGCCGCCCCGAAACTCACATCCAGACTACACAACCCCCTTCCCAGACAGAGTGATGGTGGCTGGTGAGCCCGCTGACGCGTCGGCGCTGACCCCATCGATGGAGACAAGATTTCATGGCAGTTCGCATTCGCATGAAGAAGATGGGCCGGACCCACCGTCCGTTCTTTCGAGTCTGTGCGACGGATCAGCGCAACCCACGAGACGGTCGCGTGATCGAGGAACTGGGGTACTACGACCCCATGTGTCCCGAAACCGACGCCCGGGCCATTTTGAAGGGTGACCGGATCGATTATTGGCTCAGCGTTGGAGCGCAGCCGAGCGACAAAATGTCGGTCCTGATCAAGAAATACGGCACCGAAGGAACACACCTCGACAAACAGAAAGAGGCCTTGGAGCGATTGGGGACGCGTAAGAACTACACGCCTCCGCCGCCAAGTGCCGAACCGGCAGCGAAGCCTGAGCCCGCCCAAGAGGCAGTTCCGGCCGAGGCGGAGTCAGCCGACGCGGAAGCCACGACGGAGGAAGCAGCGACCGAGTGAGGTTTGACGTTGTCACCCTGTTTCCGGCAATCTTCGATGGCTACTTGACGCAGAGCCTGCTCGCGAAGGCGATCGAACGGAACCTGGTGGAGATTCACCGTCACGATCTCCGCGATTGGTCGCCTGAGCCGTCGCCCCATCGCAAGATTGACGATCGTCCTTTCGGGGGTGGTCCCGGGATGTTGATTCAGGTGGGGCCAACGGTGCGGTGCGTGCGAGACATCGACGCGATGACGGGCCCACCCGCACGAAAGGTATTGATGACGCCACAGGGGCGTCGGTTGGATCAGCGTTTGGCAGAGGATCTTGCGGTCTCTCCCCGAGTGTTGCTCCTTTGTGGACGTTACGAAGGGTTCGATCAACGTGTCCTGGACATATTGGAACCCGAGGAAATCAGTGTCGGCGACTTTGTCCTCAATGGAGGCGAGGTTGCTGCCATGACCATCATCGATGCCGTGGTTCGATTGATCCCGGGTGTCCTTGGTGATCCCGAAAGTAGTTTGGACGACTCGTTCAGCCGAGGGAATCGGCTGCTTGAGTTCCCGCAGTACACGCGACCGCAGGAATTCGAGGGGCATCGGGTTCCGGATGTGCTGCTTTCAGGAGACCATGCCGCGATTGCGGCGTGGCGAAGAGAACAGAGCCGCCTGCGAACCGAAGCACGTCGTTCCGATTTGATCGACGCGGCAAGCAAGCAGAACCGAACATGAACGCAGGCCGTTTCAACGACTTGCCCGTTTGAACCACTCGCGATCGGAGAGAACCGACATGACCCAAGCCATCATGGATTTGGTTGACCAGACCTGCCTGAAAGAAGAGCCGCCGCAGTTTGAGATCGGCGATACGGTGGACGTCCACACAAAGATCTTGGAAGGCAACAAGGAGCGGATCCAGGTCTTCAGCGGCGTGGTGATCGCCAGAAGTGGGTACGGTGTTCGCGAGATGTTCACGGTGCGCCGCATCGTGGCGGGGGAAGGGGTCGAACGAAAGTTTCCCGTTCACAGCCCACGGATCGATAAGGTGGAGGTCAAGCGAAGCGGTGTCGTGCGGCGAGCGAAGCTGTACTTCTTGCGGGACCGCGTTGGCAAGGCAGTGCGTTTGAAAGAACGCCGGCGGGTGGATTCCAAAAAGTCCTAACGCTTTGGTTTTAGGGCTGCAATGATCGTAGCTCGGCTCTCCGAGCCGAGACATCACGGCTCGGAGAGCCGTGCTACTGACTCCACGTGGCTGGACTCTTTGGTGACGAACCAGATCGACGAAGAATCGGCCGACGGTGGTGGGCGTGTCACGTCTTACTGGACTGAGGATCTGTTGGCGATCCTGGTCGGAGCAATTCTGCTGATCGCATCCCTTGGTTTGGTGCGGGTTGAAACACCGCTTGGGACCCCCGGCCTCGATGAGTCCAGCGGAGAAGACGCAGCCAAGGTGGTGCATCTGGCTGAGGGTTGGGTGGCGAAACCAGGGTCTTGGTTGGACAGTCCGCTGGAAGCGTTTGGTTGTGTGGAGGATGGCCTTCCCAAGCTTGTCGGCTGTGCCATCGTCGTGGGTGTTTTGGGGATCGTGCTGAGCCTTGCTTTGAGAATCTCAAGCCACAGCGTTCGGGCTTTCCTTCCCGCGTTCCTCGTTGTGGCCCTGATCGCGCTGCTGGCCTACACGCTAGCGGGGCAGGCCTGGGTGAAGTCAAGAAATTTGGAATACGCGCTATGGGCCTTGTTGCTGGGATTGTTGATCAGCAACCTTTGGGGCACGCCTGCTTGGTAGATGAGCGGCGCTCGAACGGAGTTCTTCATCAAGTCGGGTTTGGTGTTGCTGGGAGCCGAGATTCTGGTGGGACGGCTGACGGCATTGGGATTGCCGGGTGTCTGCGTCGCGTGGGTCGTGACACCGATCGTGCTGGTTTCGACCTTCTGGTTCGGTCAAAGGGTCCTCCGGATGGCATCGCCATCCTTGAACATGGTGATCTCCGCAGACATGTCGGTGTGTGGTGTGTCGGCGGCCATCGCCTCGGCGGCCGCGTGCAAAGCCAAGAAGGAAGAGTTGTCGTTTGCGGTGGGACTTTCACTGAGTTTCACGGTGCTCATGATGATTGTGATGCCCGCCGTGATCGGTGCCGTTGGAATGGATCCCGTGTTAGCGGGAGCTTGGATGGGAGGCACCATCGATTCCACGGGGGCGGTCGCCGCAGCCGGAGCGCTGCTGGGTGAAGAGGCACTGACGGTCGCCGCGACGGTGAAGATGATTCAGAACATTTTGATTGGCGTGATTGCGTTTGGGATTGCCGTCTACTGGACGCGCTTTGTGGAAGCGCGGTCGGATGGTTCGCGCGTGGGGTGGTCCGAGGTTTGGGTACGTTTTCCGAAGTTCATCTTGGGTTTTGTGGTCGCTTCCATTGTTTTCTCGCTGATCCATGCGAGCGGGAGCGACGGTGAGGCGGTGGCCAAGGCGTCCAATGCGATCACCAAGACGTTTCGCGGCTGGCTGTTTTGTTTGGCATTTGTCAGCATCGGTTTGGAAACCAACTTCCGGCGTCTGAGTGCCAATTTTGGTGGCGGGAAACCTCTTTTGCTCTATGTCTGCGGTCAAAGCTTGAACCTGACGTTAACGCTTGGCATGGCGTATCTGATGTTTTCCGTCGTCTTTCCCGATGCCGCCAATGAGCTTCGATGACCCAGGCGTCGCGACTCGGATTTGTGCTGGCCATCGCGATGCTGGCTTGGGTCTGGTTGGTGGTGCTACCAAGGCAGTCTCGGATGCCGGGCCACCGCGAACGGATTGAGCGACTCGAATCGCTGGGCATCGACGGCGGCGCCACCTACTACACGGAATTGCCCGACGAGCTGTTTGCGGATTCGCATTGACGATGGAATCGTCTGGGATGAAGGGACCGTCTGGCCAGCAGGCGTCACAGGTGTCCAGTAGAAGACGCGAGCCTTTCTTGGCCTTGGCACTTGAGCGGAAGAGTGGAGACTCGGTTTGGCTCAGGAAGCGGACGGGCGTCCCCGCCGGCTGAGTACCAGGCTGCCGCCGAAACATGCGACGAAGCCTGCTAGAAAGGCGATGGTGGAACGACCCCAGTTCGCTTTCTTCTCCGCGGCTTTTTGGTATTGGTAAGGCGCAATCAGGTCGACGCCGAACTCGTCCAGATCTTCCCATTCGCGGAAGAGCTGAGCCGACGTCACGGTGGGGTAAACCCGTTCCACTTCTTCGATATGTTTCTCCGTGGACATTGGAGCGTCTAGAAGGGCATAGCGAACGCCGCTAAAAGCTCCCGCGACGAGGCAGGCCGTCGCCAGGAAAGCGATCCCCGCGAACGCGACGGAGCGGCCTCCTGCCGATTCAGTGTTCGCAGGAGATGCCTGCGCTGGAGCCGTGTCTGCGATGTCCAGCTGTTTGAGCTCCCGCAGTTTTGGAATGTTGATCTCTTGCTGACACGCGTCACATGTCATGGTGCTGCCTGCCCGAGCGGTGCTCACCACCAAAACCGACTCACATTCGGGGCAGGGCAGTTGAAACATGAAGGCAATCCGCAGGAATGACGAAGTTTTGAGACTGGACCGAAACGGGGGCAGGATTACAATAAGTCCGTGCTTGAAAGCCACCACCAATCGCTCCCGCGGTGCTCGATACGTTTGGACGGATGGAATTGTTTCGATTCCCCTCCTTCGAGCGAGTTGCCGCCGGACATCCTCGCTGATGACTCGCGATCGCTGATTACAACAGACTGATTTGTCTGTCGACGCGTCAAACGGAATCGACGTGAAATGGTCGGGTGTGGTTTCAACGCCGCCATGGAAGACGGTTGTTCCAATAGCGACCGAACAAGTCATGTTTTCAATTCGGCTTTCCCAACCGGAAAGTCTTTCCATTTCCATGGTGCGCGGGGGTCTGTGATGACGCAGGTGGTACAGTTCCTGAGGCGAGTCCTTCCCAAGGACCCGTCCCATCCCAACCCACAGGCACCACCGCACAAAGGCCAGGATCGCCGGAGCGCCTGATTCGGCCCACAGGGATTTTGGGGACCATGTAACGAGCCGTCGACCGAATTACACTCGGGTCCTCGGCATCATTCGCCCCCTCGTCCCTGACGGTCTCCCCACCCGTGTGGAGACCCCCACAACCCAAGACTTTTTGAAGGAGCCCGAGTTTGTTCGATACGATGATGGATGAGTTCGAGGACGTCCGCGCAACGAGCGAAGATGTCGTCGCCGGTGGCTTTCGCAAACTGCCCGCTGATGATGGGGAGGACGAGGGCGGTGTGGTTGTTGCCGACTTGCCCGAAGGTCAGGTGCAGTTGGAGAGCCCCGATGAACTGATCGCGATCGACGAATCCGAAACGTGGTCGGATGACCCCGTTCGTATGTACCTGACGCAGATGGGTGAAATCCCTCTGCTCACGCGTCGCGAAGAGATTGAACTGGCGAAACGGATTGAAGAAACCCGTCGGCGATTCCGCACCAAGTTGCTGGAGAACCACTACGTCTTGGTCGAAGCATTCAAGACGCTGAAGAAGGTTTACCGAGGTCAGTTGCCGTTTGACCGCACCGTGCAGGTTTCGGTGACGGATTGTTTGGAGAAAGAGCAGATCATCGGTCGCCTGCCGCACAACTTGCGGACCTTGCAGACACTGATCAAACGCAATCGTCACGATTGGAAAGTGGCGACAAGTAAGAGCACGCCTCAGCGGCGACGCGCCGAAGCGTGGCGGTCCTTGGCACGTCGTCGTCGACGTGCGGTGAGGCTTGTCGAGGAACTGGGTTTGCGGACTCAGAAAATCGAAACGCGCATCGGGATGCTGGAGAAGTTCTCACAGCGGATCGACGAGATCGATCAGCTCGTGAAGCAACAGAAGCGAACCAAACATGGTCGCGAGGTTCGAGAGCAGCTTTTGCACGAACGTCGGCAACTGTTGACGGCATGCCAGGAAACACCGACGTCATTGCGTAACCGCGTCAAGATGCTTGGCCGCGTCTACAGTGAGTATCAACAGGCGAAGCGAGAGTTGAGCGAAGGGAATCTTCGTTTGGTGGTGTCGATTGCCAAAAAGTACCGCAATCGTGGGCTGTCGTTCCTGGACCTGATTCAGGAGGGGAATGCCGGTCTGATGCGTGCGGTGGATAAGTTTGAATACCGTCGCGGATTCAAGTTCTGTACTTACGCGACGTGGTGGATTCGCCAGGCAATCACGCGAGCGGTTGCCGATCAAAGCCGAACGATCCGAATCCCCGTTCACATGGTTGAGACCATGAGCCGGGTTCGGAATGTCGCCCGGCAACTGCTACAGGATCTTGGACGTGAGCCGACTATCGAAGAAACCGCGCGGCGAGCGGACGTGACAATCGAGGAAGCACGACGTGTTTTGACCATGAGTCGATTCCCGATCTCCTTGGATCGGCCCGTGGGCAATAGCGAAGACAGCCAGTTTGGTGACTTGTTGCCCGACGGCACCGCTGAGAGTCCACAGATTGGTGCGACACAAGAAATGCTGCGTCAGCGGATTGCAGGTGTCCTGAAATCGCTTTCGTATCGCGAACGCGAAATCATCAAACTGCGTTATGGTTTGGGTGATGGCTATAGCTACACCTTGGAGGAAGTTGGACACATCTTCAAAGTGACCCGGGAGCGAATTCGTCAGATCGAGGCCAAAGCGGTTCGCAAGTTGCAACAGCCCAGCCGGAGTCAAGATCTTGTTGGATTCCTGGACTGATGCCGACAGTCGCTGACGTTCTTCAGCGCGGGTGGCAGTTGCACCAAAACGGAAATCTCGACGCCGCGATGCATGTGTATCGCGGCGTTTTGCGTCAAGTGCCCGGTTCTGCCGACGCCTGGGTTTATCTTGGCATCGCTCAGTTCGATCGCCGCGAGTTTGCGGAATCGGCCGAGTCGTATCGGCGGGGCTTGCAGTTACGATCGCATTTTCCCATTGCTTGGAACAATCTGGGCAACACCCTCCGGATGTTGGGGGAAACCGAGGAGGCGGACCGTTGCTTCGAGTCCGCGCTGCAACAACAGCCCGGCTATCTGTCGGCCTTTAAGAATCGCGGAACCCTGTGGATTTGGAGTGGGCAGATTGAACGCGGCTTTCAGTGGTATGAAGAGGGCCTCAAAATCGACCCCGAAAACGCCGAGTTGCATCGCAATCTCGGTGTGATTCACCTGCTGTTGGGCAACTATCAGCGTGGCTTTGACGAGTATCGCTGGCGTTGGAAGATGCCCGGCGTCTCACGACCGCGGGGCGTCGACGCGTGGGCCAATTCTGCCATGCCGGTTCCGGTGTGGCATGGTCAAGAACTGGAACGCAAGAGCATTTGCATCTATCCGGAGCAGGGCTTGGGCGATGCCATCCATTTCGTTCGAGTGGCAGCAGAACTGAAACGACGGGGTGCTCGCATTCAGGCGGTGTTGCCTCCCGCGATGATTCCTTTGCTGAGCACGGCCCCGGGCGTCGATGAGATTGTCCCCGACGATAGCGAGTACGCTGGACTGGCCTCCACGCCTCTTTCCCCAACCGATTTCCATGCTTCGTTCATTGAGGTTTTGGACGGCTTGTTCCAGTCCACCGGTCAAGTGGCCTGGGGGTCCGATCTCGCCAAGGAAGGTTATTTGGAAGTTCCGGAGGCTTTGATTCGCTATTGGAAAGATTGGCTGGATCAGCGACGTGATCCCAATCGCAAGTTGGTCGGCATCAATTGGCAGGGCAACCCAGGGCACCATGCCGATGTCTACCGCAGCATTCCTCTTCAGTTCCTCCGGCCGCTATTGGATTCCAACCGCGTGCAGGTGATCAGTTTGCAGTTTGGTCATGGAGTCGAGCAATTGGACCAAAGTGATCTTGGTTCGCGTGTCTTGCGTCTTCCCGATGGCATCGACAAGACCAGTGGTCAGTTTGTGGATACAGCGGCAGTCTTGAAGAACTTGGATGCGGTGGTGACAACGGATACCGCCATCGCCCACCTCGCGGGCGCCTTGACGGTTCCCACGCAACTTTTGTTGGGGCGTGTGCCTGACTGGCGCTGGTTGACGGATGGGGAAACGACACCCTGGTACGCAAGCCTGATGTTGAGCCGTCAGGCGAAGTTAGGGACGTGGGATGATGCGGTCGAACGCGTTGTGAAGCGACTGACCGGATCGCCTGCCCATTCGGAACCGAGTGTTTCATAGTGAGGCTACCCGCTCATATTTGCTCGCGTGGGTCGGTCGTGAAACACATCGTTAGGACGGCATCGACCACAGGGCCTCACCGGTTGGCCAGCGGTGTATGCGGCATCATCTCGGTCCACATCCTATGGGTTGAGTGTCGCACGGGTCGGGCGCGGTCCGCGTTCGGCGAACACGGCGACGTGCGCGGAACACGTCGTGCTCGGGTTTTCGCCGCCAAACCCACACCAGAAGTGGCATTCGGCCAGCGGAGCCGGCTGTTCTCGAGGCTGACTTGAGGCAAACGCTGCCGTGGCGGACATCTGCCCCAATCCGAAAAGTTTGACTCAGTTGGACTGCTTCGGGGGTCGATTCTAGAGGTGAAGGAATGGAGCTTGCGTCCTAGGAATGGGATGTGGCCCGAACGTTTCCCACCCCTAGCGCGACGCATGGTCCAGCGAGTGCATCCCTCCGCACCCACCTCCACCACGATGGCGCGATCGTGGTGGAGTCGCCTGCGCGATGGGCTGTTTGGTTGGCTGCCAGGTCGCGGTGGCGTTGAACGCATCCTCGAAAGTGCGGGCCGCGTTGGGCATTCTCCAGACCCTGACGGGCCCGAGCACATTCCCAAGAGGCCAATTTCCAAGAGGCCCGAGGGGCTGCCGGAAAGCCCGCTGCGCGGGTGGATCATGCAGTGGGGCTCTGCGGTGATTTCCGGTGTGGCCTCCGTTGGTGACATCGCGATGTTCGCATGGAACATGTTGGCTTGGATGTTCACGCGACTGCCACGGCGCGGAACCATCTTGAGCAACTTTTACCAAGTGGGCGTCCTGAGTTTGCCCGTGGTGGCGTTGACGGGCACCTTCATTGGAATGGTGTTGGCCGTTCAGAGTTACCATCAGTTTCACGCGATCGGGTTTGAGACACGTTTGGGGGCGGTGATCAATGCCTCCTTGGTCCGTGAACTGGGGCCGGTGTTGGCAGCCACGATGTTGGCGGGGCGCGTGGGTGGTGCGATGGCGGCCGTCCTTGGCACGATGCGTGTGACCGAGCAGATTGATGCTTTGACGACCATGGGCGCCGATCCGATTCATTACCTGGTCGTGCCGCGTTTCTTGGCCTGCATCATGCTGATCCCGGCCTTGACGCTGATGGCCGACTTCATGGGGATCGTTGGCGGGTACTTTTACAGTGTGATCATCCTGGGTATCGACCGTGCTGCCTACTTGCATCATTCCCGAGAGCAGGTGGTGGGGTTTGATCTCTTCAGCGGCGTTTTCAAGAGCTTCTTCTTTGGTGCCATCATCGCGGTGGTGAGTTGCTATCGCGGGTTTCACTGCCAACCCGGCGCCGAAGGCGTGGGGCGTGCGGCGACGGCGGCGTTTGTCAATTCGTTCGTTTTGATTCTGGCGATTGACTTGGTGCTCAACATCATCCTGGAGTCGGTCTATTTCATGATCTACCCACAGGGCTTGTCTCTGTTCTGAGCCACAGCATGGAAGCGACACCTCATCAGCAGAACGACATCGCTGGCACCAATGGCGACTTGGTGGTTGTAGAGGATTTGACGGTTACGTTTGAGGGACAAGCCATCCTTTCGAACGTGTCTCGCCGAATCGGTCGTGGCCAGACGGTTGCTGTGATCGGTGAGAGCGGTTGCGGCAAGACGGTCTTCATGAAGACGCTGGTCGGATTGATCCGTCCATCGCATGGTCGTGTTCTGTTCGACGGAAAGAACCTCAGTGGATTGGGGCCGATGGACTTGGCTGTGCTGCGGCAACGAATCGGATTCGTGTTTCAGCATGCGGCGCTGTTCGACAGTATGACCGTCTACGACAACGTTGCGTTCCCGATTCGGCAGAATGAAACCGATACGAAGGAAGACGAAATCGCTCAGCGCGTGCTACACCATTTGGATGAGGTGGGTTTGCCGCGTGAAGTGGTCCGTCGGCGTCCTGCAGAGCTATCAGGCGGCATGCAAAAGCGGGTTGGTCTGGCCCGTGCCTTGGTGTTGCGTCCCGAATTGATCGTTTATGACGAACCGACCACGGGATTGGATCCCATCATGAGCGATGTCATCAACGAACTGATTCTGAGAACGCGTCGCAACCTACCTGTCACGAGCGTGGTGGTGACGCACGACATGCATACGGCTCGGAAGGTCGCTGACCGTGTGATGATGTTTTACCCACGCCGGTTCCTGGAACCCGGCGAATCACAAATTCTCTTCGATGGGCCACCGAGCGATTTGGAGCATGCCGACGATCGTCGCGTGCGCCAATTCGTTCGTGGCGAAGCCGGGGATCGACTGCAAGCGATCGCCAACCAATGAGAGTGGATCATGGATGAAAACCGACTGAAATTTGGTGTGGGCGTGCTGGTGATCGCCGCCATCGGGATTGGCATCATTCTGACGTTCCTGTTTGGCGCTTTTCCGGCGGTGCTCGCACGGGAATACAGCTTGACGGTTTGGTTTGAATCCGCGGAAGGCGTCAACACCAACACGCCCGTCCTGCGCGATGGTGTCAAAATTGGCCGCGTTTCAGATATCCAGTTGCGGGCCGAGGGAGGCGTTCTGTTGTCCTTGGCCATGGAGAGCAACCATCCCATGACGCATCATTACATTCCTCAGATTGGGATCGGTTCTCTGATCACGGGTGATGCTCAACTGGAGTTTAAGAAAGCGGAGCCCGAGTTATTGAACCAGATCTTCGCGGCTGATCCGGACATGGTGGAGAAGGTGTACTCGGAGGGCGAGTACTTCGCCTATGGAAAGAAGGTTCCAGATCCGTTCTCAGTGCTGTTCGGGATGGAGAATGAGCTGGTGTCGGCGTTTCAAAGTGTCCGTGGAGCGGGGGATGCCATCAAGGACATCGCCAGCAGCATCGATGGCTTGGTGCGCGACGTTCGGGGTGTGATCGGAGTGCCGATGACACCACGCAATCGTTCCGGAAGCCTGCAACGCGTTGATACGTCGGTTCGCTTGGCTTCGATGCCGGCTGCCCCGGACTGGGTGGTGCACAACGAAGATGAAACGACCGGGATGGGTTCGGCTGGTGGAACGAGCATTCAGCAAGTCGCGATGCAAATCCCGCAGGGTGGCTTTGGAGTTCCGGGTGGACAGGCCGTTGTGCCGGTGACGCCAAACGGCTCGCTGGATGCGGTTGCCCAGGCGGAGCCAACGATCCGTGACCTGACCGCGGAAGCGATTGAGACCTTAGACGAGTTTCAATCCGCGGTTCGCGATGTGCGAGCGATCATTGGGGATGCGAAATTGCAAGACGACTTGAAGCGAGCCGTCGGCGGCGTACCCAGCTTGTTGGACGCGGCCGGCGAAACGTTGCAAGTCACCCAAGACACCTTCGACAGTTTTCGGGATGTGGGAGAGCAATTCGAACAGGTTGGCGTGGTGGCGGAAGAAGCCGTCGTCACCGTTCGTGACACCGTTGAGAGTTTTCAAGCGACGGTGCAAAACGTTGAGAACTTCACCGAACCACTTGGACAGCGCGGTGGTGAGTTGATCGACCAGGTACTCGAAAGTCTGGCCAACCTGGACGAGGTCTTGGTCCAGGTTGGCGTGCTGGGACGCACGATCAACAACAGCGACGGGACGTTCCGCCGCATCTTGGAAGACGAGGAGCTCTATTATCGTATCAAACGGTCGGTTGAGAACATCGAAGCGGCCACGGCTCGCGTTCGCCCAATCCTGGATGACGTCCGCGTGTTTACGGACAAGATCGCACGTGACCCGCGTCAACTTGGCGTGAGGGGCGCGCTGACGCGCCAGCCCAACGGCATGGGGCTCAAATGATCAGGTGCGTACCCATCATGCGACCGGTGTTGGAGTGCAGCCTTTAGGCGCTCATGCCAGAGTATCGGGCGGCTAAAGCCTGGACTCCAACGTTTCGGAGGTGCCCAATCGAGTCGGGACGACTAGCGATCAAACCACTTTTTGATCGCGTGCAGTGTGGTCGAGCGTCCCGCCCGCGCGATGGACGTTGTAAGCGGGATCTCCTTGGGGCAAACCGAGACGCAGTTTTGAGCGTTCCCGCATGTCGCCACGCCACCCGGACCGGAGAGCTCGTCCAGGCGTTCCCCTTCGATCGAGCGACCAGTGGGATGGTTGTTAAACAGCATGGCCTGTGAAATGGCATGCGGGCCGACGAAGCCCTCATCGAAAGCGGCTTCCTTCCGCTTCTGGAACTCTTCTTCGCTCTCGCCTTCTTCGCGAGTCAGTTCGACCTTTTGGTATTGCGGGCAAGCCTCCACGCAACAGCCGCAACTCATGCACTGACTCAGTGGGTAGTTGCGTTCTTGGTCGTCACGAAGAATCCGTTCCCCCGGTCCCATGTTGTAGTAACTGTCGACCGGCACCCAGGCCTTCACACGCTTTAACCCGTGGAACAACCTCTCTCGGTCGACCACCAGGTCGCGTACCACGGGAAACTTGGTCATCGGCTCCAGCACCAGCTCGTCCGCGTTGTCTTCTAACAAGCGATCGACCAACGCAGAACAACTTTGGCGCACCCGGCCGTTGATCACCATCGTGCACGAGCCGCAGACCTCTTCCAGGCACCCACAGTCCCAGGCCACGGGGGCAACGCGATCGCCGTCCACCGTTTCTGCCTGTGCGGCGATGCGCTGCAAAACGCTGATGACGTTCATCTCGGGTTCGTACTTGATCTTGTGGAGTTCCCAATACGCCTCTTGCCCGGGCCCGTTCTGACGACGGATCCGCACGTTGATGACGTCGGGTCGCTTTTGGATAGCAGGTTCAGGAGCTAGCATAAGTTCGAATCCGAAAGGAATCGTTGAGTTCTTCTAATGTCGGTGGTTCAGGGAACGCAGTCGGATTGGGAGTCAGTTTGACGTCGCGAATGCCACTCATACGCTGGCCAATTCGGGTTTCGTTTGAGCCTTGGCATCCGACCGCTCCTTCCAGACCCGTTCGATTTCTTCGGCGCCAACAAGCCCATAGAGACGTGGCCGTGGAGGAATGATCGAAGTGTCCACCTCCTCGTACGTCAAATCGGGTTGACCGGCATCATCGTTCCAAGAGGCCACCGTGCTCTTCAGGTATTTGTCATTGTTGGCTTGGAAGGCATCACACCACTCTTCGGCCTGTCGCCGGCGTTCGCCCGGATCCGTCGCCGAGAGTGAGGGCTTTTCGAAATCGGGCTTGTAGTGGGCTCCGCGACACTCATCGCGCTGCAGGGCACCCTTCAAGAGCGACTTTGCAATTGGAAACATGTCCTGCAGTGCTTTTGAGAAAATCACGTTCTGGTTTGTCCACGCCCCAGTGTCTGACAAGCTGACACGCCGGGCGCGCTCATGCAGGTCGTCCACTTTGGAAATCGCCTCGGTGAGTTGGTCGTTGTGACGAACGACCGTCGCAACGCGGGTCATCAGATCGCCAAGTTCCTGGTGAATGAGATAGGGATTCTCCTGGCTTCCCGAGTTGCCATTGAGGAGGTGTTGGTGTCGATCTTCCTGCTGTTTGACCGCCGATGCCATGAGCTCCGACGACACGTCCTCAGCACCTTCCGCCTGAGAGCCGGCATAGTTCACGATTGATGATCCCGTGAAGAGACCGGTGAAGATGCACGAGAGCAGTGAGTTGGCTCCCAAACGATTGGCGCCATGGTAGTGATAGTCACATTCACCGATGGCGTAGAGGCCTTCGATGCTGGTCATGTGATTGCGAGGAGCTCCCGCTTCCAGACCGCCGTCCGCCGTTCGGACGTAGTCGGCCCACAATCCGCCCATGCTGTAGTGGACGGCTGGAAAGATCTTCATCGGCTCGTCACGCGGGTCGACGCCCTGGAACTTCTCATAGATCTCCAGAATGCCACCGAGCTTTCGATCCAGTTCCGAGCGTGCGATGTGCGTCAGGTCCAGATACACCGACATACGGTCATCCTCGACGGACAGACCTTCATTGACGCAAATATTGAAGATCTCGCGAGTGGCGATGTCTCGTGGGACCAAGTTCCCGTACTCGGGATACCGTTCCTCCAGGAAATAGTAGCGATCAGGTTCAGGGATGTCCCGAGGCGACCGGACATCTTGTGCTTGGCGTGGGACCCAAACACGGCCACCCTCCCCGC
>JBCCYK010000091.1:0-23079 GCA_039189905.1 Planctomycetota bacterium | reverse complement strand
TCGTACTTCAGGTCCTCGATCAAATTGACTTCGTGCCTCAAGGCGTCAATGACCTTCTCAGGGACCTTCTCGGGCCATCGCTGACGGGCGCCTTCCCAGGCCAATCGCTTCAAGTGCTCAATCGGCGTCTTTCCCTCCGGTGCGACTTCTTTGGGATACTCGTATTTCAGATCACTCAGATCGAAGCAGCATCGCCCGGCGATTTCAAGCGTCCGCTCAACCGCACGCGGCAGATCACGATACAGCATCGCAATCTCATTCCGTTCTCTAAGATGATGCTGGGCGTTGGACAAGCGTTGGGCATCGATCTGCTCGACGGTCGTCCCCTGCGCAATCGCAGTCAAGCAATCGTGCAGTGCTTGTCGATCCGCGGTGTGATACCGGACATCCCCCGCGGCAACCAAGGGCGCGTCGCAGGCGACGGATAGCTCGCGCAGCCACGCAACCTTCGCGGCGTCGTCCACACCACGCAGCAGTTCGGCCAAAACATAGCGACGATCCGCAAAAACATCCCGAAACGGCCCCCGCAAGAATGCACGCAACGGGCGTTCCCAGACCTCAGGCTTGTTGTCCGACCCCGCTTCGGGCGCATCGGGAATCACGCCCGCCAAGATCCCCTCTGCCAACTCCGCAATGTCATCGAACTTGAGTTCGCAGCGTCCTTTCGCGGCGCGCATGCGGCCTCGAGAGAGAAGACGACACAGGCGTCCGTACGCAGCTCGGTCCGTCGGCCACAGGACCATTGCGGGGGCGTCGATTGGATGGACCTCGGAGCCCACGATGTATTGCAGCCCCAGATCATTCGCGGGGCCGTAGCCGCGGACGACGCCGGCGATGGATTCGCGATCGGTGATCGCGATCCCGCGATAGCCCAAGTCAGCGGCACGCTGGACCAGCTCATCCGGGTGCGCGGCGCCTTCCAAGAATGAGAAGTTGCTCCGGCAGTGTAGCTCGACGTATTGCATGCTCCTCCCAAGGCCCAGGCACCCGGCAATCTGCTCGCTGGTTCGCAGACCCGTCCGCAGGGAACCGCCACCAACTCGCACGGTTTGCAGTTTTATGCCAAGAATCCGCTCGAACCAACGAATGGACTCGTGACTCCCATCGCGCCCCGCGGAGCCATGGCTCGGACACGGCCCGCCAAAAGGTATGATCTTCCTCCTGCAAGGCCATGGCATGCACGCCCAAGCCGCCCCCAACTGGCACTACCGTCCCTCCAGGCAAGCGAATCCGGCTTCCATGTCTGCCACGTATCAGGACTCCGAATTAGACGCCCCGTCCCATCCGGTTGTCATTGGATACGTCTTCTGGCTCCTTGGATTCCTGGGTGCCCACCGATTCTATTTCGGAAAACCACTCACGGGGGCCCTCTGGTTCTTCACAGGCGGACTGTGTCTGGTTGGATGGATCGTCGATCTCTTTTTGATCCCCGATATGGCCATGCAGGCCAACCAACGTTTCCCGATTCGGCAGACGGACTACAGCGTGGCCTGGCTGCTTCTGATCTTCCTTGGATTCTTTGGCGTCCACCGCTTCTACATGGGAAAGTTCCTTACCGGCGCCATCTACCTGCTCACCGGCGGTCTGTTTGGGATTGGCTACGTGTACGATGTCCTGACGCTCAATGAGCAGATCGTGGAATCCGCCCGCTGAAGACTCCACCTGCGAAGCCCGTGATCTTGGGATTACAATCCCATCCAAATGATTCGGCTTGAGCAACACACCCTCGAGCCAAAGTGCCTTCGGCTCGCAGGAATGCTCGCATGGATCCGTCCCACCTGATCAATTCGTTGGCCGAACCATGGCAGCGACAGCACGATGGCCGGCTGATGACACTGATCGAAGTGGCGCTTGCTGCCGCAGACTCCACGCTCGCGCATTTTGGCACGGCTTCCCTGCAAGTGGACGTCAAGGCGGACGATTCGCCGGTCACCATCGCTGACCGGGAAGCAGAGAAACTCACACGACGCATGCTGGCAGAAAGGTTCCCTGACGATGCCGTCGCCGGCGAAGAGTACTCGGATACAACCGGAGAAAGCGGTTACCGTTGGATCGTGGACCCGATCGATGGCACCAAGTCCTTCGTTTGCGGTGTCCCCCTTTATTCGACGCTCTTGGCCATCGAGCACCTTGGGCTACCGCTGGCAGGCATCATCGTCATTCCCGCTTTGAAACAAGCCGCCATTGGCTCCAAAGGGCTCGGAGCCTTTCATACCGATGGCATGACGAAGTGGTTACCCGCCAGCGTGTCGTCCAAGACGGATCTTTCCCGCGCTGTCTTCGTTAACAGCGAAGTCGGCTTGTTCCAGCAACGCGGGGTTGCCGAAGTCTATGAGCGACTGCAAGACGCCTGCTGGGTTTCACGTACCTGGGGCGACGGTTACGGCTACTTGATGGTCGCCACCGGTCGTGCGGACGTCATGATCGATCCCATGTGCAACGCCTGGGATGTCGGGCCCGTGTTGCCCATCCTGACCGAAGCCGGCGGCAAGTTTACCGATTGGAACAACAACAGCACGATTCACGGGGGTGACGGTGTTGGTACCAACGGCCATCTTCACGACGCGGTGTTGGAATTGCTTAAGGGCTGACGAAATCGTTGCCTCGAATCCCAAAAGGCAGCTGGTTGGTCGGATGGGAAGAAGCCCAAGCCCCGGGTTGCGAGCACGAACACATCGCTTTGACTCGCCACCCCCTCTTCCACGATCAGCTCCGCTTCCCCCACGATCGCATTGGCAAGCCGTCCGGCCACCCAATAAATGAGATCAAACCCTGCTCCCCGGGCGACTTGGAGGTCCTTCTGGACCTCGTCATGGCGATAGCGGTTCACCAAATCCCCCACCCCGGCAGCAAGACCCGCTCCGGATCGCCTGCCAAGCGAATCGTAGTCATAGATTCCTTGACGCCATTGGCGTCCAAGAAACCCGCGTTTCACCAACGCGGGAAGCAGGGGCGAAGGAACAATCCGTTTTGGGAAGGCCTGCCAAACAACACGCCCGCCGTCAAACGCCGTTCGAGCGCCGATGTGATCCACCAGCTCCAACGGCGACATCGGCATTCCAAAACGTAATGCTGCGCGACGGATATCGCGTTCAGAAATGCCGCCGCACAACAACCAGAATGCTTCATTGAGATACGGGGTTAGCATTCGATTCACCACGAAACCCGGTCGATCGGCAACGGGAATGAGCGTCTTGTGCGTCCGACGGGCGTGACGGACGCAAGTTTCCAACGTGCGACGCCCGGTGCGTTCGGATGCGATCCACTCGCACGCCGGTCGGCCCACAACCGGCATGAAGAAGTGAAGCCCGCACAGACGCTCGGGACGCTGCATCTGGTCGCCGATCCTTAGAACCGAAAGCGTTGACGTGTTGCTGCCAAACACGACGTCACCCTCAAACCAAGACTCAGCATCTCGAAAGAAGGCTTGTTTGAGATCCAAGCGTTCGGCAATCGATTCGATCACCAACCATCCGCTCTTCCGCCCAGGCGAATCGCGACCCGTTTCCCGGTAACCGGACCGAGGATTCAGCAATGACCGCGCAAGCGGACACCGAAACCCATCCGCCATTGGTGACGCCGCCGTCGCCATCCTCACGTCGCAAGTGAACCGGTCGGCCAATTCCCTCCCAACGCGATGGACAACGCTGGGATCTTGGTCCGCCACCCAAACGGAAACACCGTGGCGTACGTGGTCTGCCGCAATGGCTCGACCAACCACCCCGAGTCCAACGATCAAGACTTGTTCACCGTGATCCGTTTCCGTGACATCCATCGGCATGCATCCCATCATGAGTGGCGTGTGTCCGTTCCGTTCGTCGCCCGCGATCACGAAATGCTGCGAAAGACCAACATTCCAATGGCCATGACCAACATGATCGTATTCTCAATAATCGTGACAACGGACATCGGTAATTGAAACACCGTGCCCAGACACGCGCACTGAATGCGTTCACGACGGAGCACTGCAGAGACAACACCGACCAACCCGACGGCCATCAAGATGGCTGTGAACCCGGACGCAAACGTAAGCCCGACACGCAAGACAAACAGCATCCCCAATCCAAACTCAATGAAGGGATAAGCCAGTGCATAGAGGTGGCTTTGACGAGCGATGACATCGTAGGTCGCGAACGCGTCCGCGAATCGCCCTACATCCAGCAACTTGAAAAACGCGAATCCCAGAAAAAAGAAGCCCATGAACCAGGTCTGGAAACGGCCCCAGCTCCAACTGGCAGCCTGATCCGAAACCCACCACTCGATCAGTCCGCTCAGCAGCAGGACATATCCCACAACGAGCAGCAGAGGACGGTACGTTTGCCAGAATCGACCGGATTCGTCCGTCGTCTTTTGTTCCGAGACGCCAAGACTCACGACAGACGGCGATGGGATCGCCGCATCGACGCGATCAATCGGTTTCGTCTCGAAACCGGCTTCCGCGACCAGTTGTCTCACCATTGGGATGTCATGTTCTGATTTCAGCTCAACGTCCAGCCACTTGTCCGGGTGCTGTAGATCCGCTTTCCACGCAATCACACCGAGCGCCCCGTCCAGCTTGGAGTTCACCTTATCGAGGCAGCTCTGACACCGCATGTTGGTCGCAAACAAGGCCTTCATCCGTTCACTCGCTTTGCTTCGTCATCCCTTTGCAAGCCAAAACTCACTTCGAACACATGAAAGCGGACCAAAAGAAGGGGTGCGCCATCCCGAAACGTTTCCTTCGATCCACGATCCGCTTGCGTTGAGCCTCCGCAAGCGTCTTCTCGGGTGCGTCTCCCCATTGATACTCCCGGAAGAAGTCACGCATCAAGCGGGCCGTTGCGCGATCATCGACCGGCCAGGACGATGCGATCACCGATTCGGCCCCGGCAACTTGGAATGCCTGACGCAGCCCTTTCACACCCTCTCCATTTCGGACGTCTCCCACGCCAGTCTCGCAAGCGCTGAGCATGACCAATCGCGTTCCGTCCAGCGGCAAGTACATGATCTCAGCGCCCGTCAGAATACCGTCGGCTGCCCTCAGCTGGGACCAGCGATGGGAGTGATTGCATCCGGACAAGAGCAATCCACATCGATAAAAGGGATCCACTTTCACCGTTTCAGGCACCGTTCTGGCCTTGCCACCTTCACCATCACGTGCACTCGCAGACCACTCCGGCTGCTGCGGCAGAAAGTAACCGTGGGTGCTGAAGACCAAGAGGCCAGGCCGTTCGACACGTGTGAGTTGCGATTCCAAAGCTTCGTTCTGCAGGAACAACTGAGTCTTGCCCTGACCTCGATTCTCCCAGGACTCTTCGATTGCGTTCGCCTCGACGACCGTCCCAGGCAAACGCGAGACCTCCGGCAAGAGACTGCGTTGACTCATCGGTTTGGTCGAGACCAACGACACCTCGACTCCGAATGGAAGGCCACTCTCGGCTTCATGCCAATCTTTGGGGGCAAGGTCGAAATTCGGATCCGCGAACACCACCGCATCTTGGCGCGGCGGGGCAACCTCAGCCGCGTTCTGACCGTCCAAACGTTTTCGAAAGTGATCGACAAGCAAGATATCGCAGGTTTCAACCAAAAACGTCTCATCATTGGAGATCAAGGCCGGCCAACTCACCAACCAAAACTGATCGTCGGGAGAAATGACCAAGCGATTCGGTTGGGCTGACTTGGGCGGCGTGTCCAGTCGCTTCGCCAATCCGGTACGAGACATCAACCGATCCGACAGGGAAGACCATTGCGCGAGATCGGGATCCTCTGGTTCACGCAATTCCTTTAATCCGTTCCGTAGCATCGCGTCCCAATCGGACGCTTCACCCAAGTCACACCACTCCACCCGCTGATCATCCACAACGAACGCGCCGTAGCGATCGCTCCACCTTGGCGGATTTGTGGCTCCCAGACTGCCGACCTTCAACGCAGGAAAACGTACGAAATCCAAGAGGACCGTTCCCTCCTCAACGCCTCCCAGCACCTCCTCTGCCGTCATCCAGGCGGGTGATGCCGTGGCTGGATCATCCAGTTGTTGGATCAACTCGGTGGTGGCAATTCGATCCCAAAACTTCTGCGCAGCCTCGTTCGCGATGGCATTTAAAGTATCAAACCGGAGCTGATGCTTGCGACTTTCCAAGTCGGACGCATCCGTCATCCATTGCGATGCCGCGATTCCGGCGAGGTTTCGAAGCTCGGGGTTTCGAAAAACACTTCCGTCGAGAAAGAGTGCTCGCGGCGAATCCCTTCCGATTCTCAGACCGCCCAGCAAACGCTCGGCCTGTTGGGTTGCAGCCACGTTATTTGCGTTCGCCCGAGTCTTTTCGATTTCCTGTTTGTAGCCACTCATCCAGGCGACATCGCGGGCGGCCTCGCGCTGTTTACCAAGCCGCAACACCCGTTCATCCACCAATCGGTTCTTTGAGTTCACGAGAACTTCCCACGCGCGGCGCGCGGTGCCGGGGTCCCGGGCTTTCGCGAGGTGCTCGAAGGGATAGTAGAGTGAGGGCGTGGGGCGAAACGCACGGTCCATCGATTCCAACGGAGTCGTCAGTGAAACTTCAAACAGTTGCTTCAGGATATCGACATGGTCACGGTACAGAACATGGTAGTCCCGCAGAACCGAATCGATGGGCAACGTCCTCAGTTGACTCTGCAAGGAAATCGACTGAGCGACCATTCGATACATGCGGTTGGCCATGTCCCAACGCCGGTCTGACTTTGAACGCGTATCCAAAACCGACTGAGCCCTTCGCGTTGCCTCGATGTCGTCGCGTAACAACCACGCTCGGTAGGCGCAAGCCATGTTGTACTGGGGCTCCACCAAGCCTCGCATCGTTTCAGGAGTCTTGGCAAGGTTCACTTGGTCAAGCAATTCACCTGCTTGGGCCTGCTCACCGCTATCAAGCAACAACAGTGCGGTCTGGACCTTCATCAAGTCTCCCGTACCGCCAAACCCAGTTCCTCCGGATGGTTCCGCTTCGATTTCACGAATCACCGACACGGCATCGTGGTAGCGCTTGAGCTTTGTGAGTGCCGCATGGCGATTGAGCTGCAGTGTGCGACGAATCGCCCTGCCAAAGTGCGCCATAGGATCCGACGCGGCAACTGGCTTGGACGTCACAGAACGCCCCGCCGATGCCAGCGTTTCTAATGACGATTCGCAAAACAGCAGGAGTTCTTCATAACGCTGTTGGCGAAGCAACTGCTGGGTGTGCAGCGCAATTCGTTGCGGCAACATCATCGACACGTCGGACACGTCGATCTCGGCTTCCCCCAGGTCACTTAAGCGGACGGGCGCCACGGTGTAGGACTGGGCGAGAAGCGAAGTCGTGATCAGGCCGCCACCCAAGACAGCTCGCATTGCCGCCCAGAGATGGCATGGCCGTGCAATGGACGGCTGTGAATCGCAAGCCATTCTCGAAACGAAGCCTCGTGTACGTTGGCAGAAACATGACGCATGCTTCCACCAGCATATTCACCTTGGCTCGAACACGGACGGTAGCCGCGGCAGTTAGGCTTGCGATTCGCGGTCCGAATCGTTGCGAATCATCCCATCCACCAACGAAGATGCCTCCTCAACGCCATCCGGCGTCATCGGTGTGGGGCTTTCGACCGCGTCCGCGGGGAAATCCCCCGCGTCGGCAACGACTTTCCATTCGCTCAGGACACGGTCGATTGAATGAGATCGGGGTCCCGAGTCGTCCACCGGTCTGCGGCGTGCAACGTCGGTTGGCCTCGAATCACGCGGCGCGGCGATGTCGGCATCAACCAGGATCTCCGTGGATGGTGGCGTGAGTGCTTCTCCCTCGGCCTCACGGTTTTCCACCAGGTGTTGGCTGCGTTCCGGGACCGGTTCACCGGATGCAGGCTCGCCTCCCGAACTTTCCGACCCCACCGTGCCGGTGGAGGCGCCGGAGTTCAGGTGATTGATGATCAACAACGCATCCAAAGCCGTGACTTTGCCATCGTTGTTGACGTCATAACCAAACAGCGGGTTTCCATCTCCGATGGCTTCGGGACCATGGGTGTTGATGTGGTTGATCACCGTCAACACATCCAGCGCGGTGACATCGTCATCGACATTGACGTCAAACGGTTCGTCATCGTTGTGGAACGGAGTGCCATTTGCGAGCACTTCCACTTCTAGATCAAAGGTTTCTGTCGCGTTGCCGGCGATCGTCGTCGCCGTGATCTCCAAGCTGATGAAGTCTTGCTCGGCTTTGTCAACGAAGACACCATCGGCCAACCGCAGCGTGGAGCCTTCGATCACGAAGCGCGAATCGTTGACCTCCAAGGTGTGACCGTTAGCAGCGGGGTTGCCACCAACGGTCAGATCACCGACCACATCCGCGATGACAAACTCCGTGACAGAACCGTTGGTGATTTGAAGATTCGCGGGTTGTTCAACGGAATCTCCGATGCGAATCACGAATTCTTTCGTGAAAGAATCATCACCATGCGACGCCGTGATGTTGATGACGATCTCACCGTTCTCCTCGGCTTCGAAGTCGATCGCCACCCCATCGACCAATCGTAACTCACCAAACTCAACCGTGAAGCGACTGTCATCGACCGCGAAGTCATGCAGTTGCTCGAAGTCCTCGTCATCGACCGAAAGTTCGCCTACGACGTCACCCGGTGCGTTCTCGAACACAAAATCCGAACTCAAGAAAATGTCCGTGATCGGATCATCCCGATCCAACACCGTGAATGTCGACGAGTGCGTGAGCGATTGACCTTCAAAGTCAGGATCGCTCACCGTGAAGTCCAAAGCGACCTGGATTTCGTCTTCCCAATTGAGGCCTTCCCCTAGATAGATGATCTCACCGTTCACGACGATGAATCGAGTGTCGTCGACCTCCACGATGTGGTTATCGAGGACATCCCCATCGATGATGTCAATCACGCCGATGACCGTGTTGGGCAAGATATCCTCAGGGACCGGATCGATCGTCACCGACACCCCGGTCGGAGGATCCGGCGTGGCCTCAATCGTCAGTGACAAATCCGCTTCCGTCAGATCCGCACCGTCGGCGATGACAACGCCAATCACATCCACCCCGTTAAAGTCGTCGGCGGGTGTGTAGGTCAGGCCCCCGGAAATCGTTGTCGTGGCGACGCCAAAGTTAGGTTCACCTACTTTCAAAAAGACGAAGGTGTCACCATCGGCGTCTGACGCATCTGCCAGTGCATCGGGCGCCGGAACCGAGAGAACCGTGTCCTCCACGCCCTCAAATTGGGGTACCTGACCATAAGCGGGCGCCACGTTCGGTGCGATCATGCGGACACCAAAGTCGACATCAGTCTGGTCGCCGGAACCATCCAAGGTCACCGTGTGAGCACGTGGATTGCGCAGGTTGAATTCCGCGATTCCCGCAGCGCCGACAACGATCACGCGCGCGAGCTGAGGATCAAGGTCAAAACGATTGATTGCACCCAGGCTGGCAAGGTCAACCGCCAAATCGGCGACAAGGCTGCCGTCATCCACATCGATCAATCGAATCGCGCTGTCGACCGGTGACAGGGTGACCATCAGTCCACGCGTGACATCGATCGCGACTTCGTTGCCGGTATCGGCCAACGTAAACAGCTCTGCGAACTGATTGTCAACATCGCGAACGGTCAGCTCTCCATCGCCGCGTGTGACGAGTAGCCCCGCTTCATCACTAAAGGTCACCAGTTCATCCACGTCGGGCACGTTCACCGGCTGGCCATCGCCAAAGCTCTCGTCGTTGTTGCTCCAGATCGACATCGCCATGGCATCGATCGAACCGCCTTCACCATCATCGACGGTGGTGGGCGCGGCAAGAATCGACCGCGTCGGCCCATCCGTCACACGTGGAACTTCGTCTCCAATCACGAGCGTGCCGAACGGGAGAGAATCCGGTTGGTTGGCGACCGTCTGCGAGCTGGCGTCGACAGAAGCCAGAACAACGCCGCTCTCTTCGCTTCCCTGAGTCACCACCACACCGCGTCCCACATCATCCAGGGCACTCGCCGTCAGTGAATCGGCGGTTGCGTCACCTGAAAATGGCAGCAAAGTCGTCAGCGTTGGCGAGATCAAATGCCCGATGGTCCCATCATCGTCCGATAGCATCACCACGATGTCGCCTCCCGCGATGCGCTGCAGCGACAAAATCGGACGCTGCAAGTCCAGCACGGCGGTGCTCTGACCCGAGGAATCCAGCGTCTCCAGCAAGGTGCCCGATGCGATCACCGCCGGAAGGTCGACCGGATCCCCTTGGGAGCCCTCGACTTGCTGGCTCGGTAGGAAATCGATGGTGTCCGCGCGGCTCACGGAAAAACCGGTCGCCGTTGCCGAGGTCGGCGACGTCTGGACCTGCGACGCGGTTCCATTGAAAAGGGTTACATGATGGGTGCCTGGGTTCAGGCCATCAAACTGATAGCTTCCGTCTTCACCCGTGATTGCCCAAGCTTCCCCATTGCCCAGCTGACCGTTCTGGTCGGCGTCCAGGAAGACAACCCGCTTAGCAAGACCGATCTCACCCACGTCACGATGCAGCGAGTCGTCGACATCCTCGTAGACGAGGCCCGTGATGGCTGCCAAAACGCGTCGCTCGTCCAAGACCTGCAGGGTCAGGCGACGGCGTTTGCTTCGGCGACTACGCTTGTTTCCCATTGGCTCTCAATCGGGCAGGTGATCATCCTCGCGGGCGCGTGAGGGGGCGATGCACGCCCGGGACGACCCTGGTGGGCATGCGATCGTTCCTTCAAGACGACCCGGGAATGAGACGAACGAGATGCCAGAAAAGTTCCCGCGCGGGGGTCACCGTCGCCCACCAACACTTCGGGCAGCGGAAAAACCTTCGGAAGGTCCTCAGCCTGAGGCGGCTCAGGCAACTCATCATGTCTATCGCACAGAAACGCGAAAAACGGACGCCGCTAAAGGCGAGAATTCTCCCGAAATTAGTCTTTTTTGGTTCTGCACCTCGCTAGACTGAGTTTCTATTCTGCTGGAATCGCCGGCCAAAGGAACGATTTATCTGTGAAAATTCCAATGAAATCCGCCGACTTCGCCTCGCGGCTCTCCGAAAACGGGACATCCGCCCGCTCCTGCTCGCCCGCGCGCCCGATGGTTGGATCCATGGGTTTGAGTGCGTTCCTCGTCGCACTCTTTCTGGGTGTCACGTGCTCGCTTCCTTGCACTGCCGCACTCGCACAGAGCATGGACGACGAATTTGACGAGGAAATGATGGAAGACGAGGAGTTTGACGGCGATGGTCCGCGCCGTCCGGCAGGCCCACAGCTCGCCACCACCGGCCCAACTCCGTGGTCGCTTCTTTCTGCTCTCCAGCCTGACTGGTCGCCGCTTGCGAAACGCGTTCGGGATGTGTTCACCGCACCCCCCCCGCAAGGCCCGCCGCCCGCCGTTGGCCCCAAGCTTTATCTGGAATCGCAAGTCGCCTATCGATACGGAAACCTGCCGCTCGCCATGGACCTCTACTTCGGTCACATCGCGCGAGGCGGGGACCGCGCGGCCTCGCAGAGAGACGAAGTCCTCTTCAGCCCGCTTTTTCGACGACCGATTTGGCGCACCAACCTCGGTGTCTCATTTGCGCTTCGAGGCGACGAGGTCTCGCCCGGCGAACGAAACCCCATCACGGACTCCGGAACCAAGGGTGGTGGGAACCAGCGAGGTGGCTTCAACGACTTCGATGGATTCGACGAAGGCATGGATGAGATGATGGAAGATGAGATGGAGATGGAGATGGAAGAAATGGAGATGGAAATGGAGATGGAGATGGAAGAGATGGAGATGGGCGATCCGGGCGGTCGGCGTGAGCGGTTCGGAGGACCGCCCGGTGGTCGACGTCAACCGGCCCCACCTCCCGAGCCCAAACTGCTGAAGGAAGATACGGTCGCGACCCTGGAACAGACGCTGGGACTGGCGGTGGAACGTGTCCGTGACGGGCTCTTACAGAGGCTCAAGTCGGGGAAGTTTGGCCGGGCTCTTTCCAGTGTTCCCGAGAATGACCCCAGCAACATGCATCGGATCGGCGGCTTCGAGGCAACCGGGAATGAAGACCTTCCCATGGTCATGCCCGGTGTTGTGTTCGTCGGTGAGGGCCAGTCGCGTGACACCGCGATCAAAGCCAACAAGGCCAATCTCGACCTCCTCTTCCATTACGACGTCTCCCTCACGTCCTACCCCAATGGCGATGTCAAAAACATCTCGCGTCTGCGCGTCGTGAACTGCAAGACAGGTAAGAACCTGATTCTGTCTGGCGCGATGGACAACTCGGAACTGCTTCGCCTACAGCGGTCCGGTCGCGGTGACCCCTCCTCCTATATCAACGAACAACTCGAAACGGTTTGGACCATCATCGACAACCGCGTGACGGCGACACCACTGCCGGACCTGTCACCCGAGATCGCGCGTAAACGTGTGACACAGCTTCTTTCTGACAACCTGATGTCTCCACTCCGAAAGCTTGCTGAGGTGCGTCTTTACGGCGGACGGGGTTGGCTGACACCAGAACAAGTCGAAGAGGCGTTCGTCATCATCGCCGGCAATGATGCCATGACGATCCTTCATGGAGCCGACAGCGTCGCGTTTGACGTTGTGCGAAGGATGGCGGTAGCCGGTTCCAGCTGACGAAGACGGCTCGACCCGAGTCGCGCGTCCATGACAGACGGCTGGGTCATCCACAAACAGAAACGTCGGGCGATGGACTAAGCCAGGATCCTAAGCGAGGATATCGTGCACGACGTGAGCGGGTTCGACGCCGGTCAGCCGTTGATCCAAACCCTGATGCTGATACGTCAGCCGTTCATGATCGATTCCCAGTTGATGTAGGATCGTGGCATTGAGGTCGCGGACGTGAACGGGGTTTTCCACCACGTTGTAGCAGAACTCATCCGTCGCCCCGTACTCCATGCCACCACGAATGCCGCCGCCCGCCATCCACGTGGTGAAGCACCGCGGATGATGGTCACGACCATAGTCGTCATGGCGGAGGTTCCCTTGGCAATACGTCGTGCGACCAAATTCACCTGCAAAGACAATCAACGTCTCATCCAGTAGACCGCGTTGTTTGAGATCCTTGATCAACGCGGCTGCCGGTTGATCGACGTCATAAGCTTGGCCACGCAACTTTTTAGGCAAATTGCGATGATGATCCCAACCACGGTGGAACAGCTGCACAAAACGCACGTCCCTCTCCACCATCCGGCGTGCCAGCAAGCAGTTTCGCGCAAACGAACCGCTCTTGTTGACTTCGGGTCCATAAAGATCCAGCGTCACTTGACTCTCTTGTGAAAGATCCGCAAGCTCCGGTACCGATGCTTGCATACGAAACGCCATCTCCTGCTGGTTGATCGTCGTCATGATCTCGGGGTCGCCGATCTCGGAAGCGTGGTGCCGATTGATCTCGCCGACTAAGTCCAACATCGTGCGACGCGAAGAAGCAGTCACGCCCGCCGGGTTGGACAGGAACAACACGGGGTCACCCGTCGACTGAAAAGCAACACCCTGATGTTTCGACGGCAAAAAACCCGACCCCCAAAGTCGGCTGTAGAGTGCCTGGACATTCCCAGTGCCCCCGGTCCAAAAGGCCGATGTCAGCACGATGAAATCAGGCAGGTTCTCGTTCATGCGTCCCAAGCCATAACTCAACCAAGCGCCCAAAGAGGCTTTTCCGGGGATTTCGGATCCCGTGCAAATGGACGTCTTGCCGGGATCGTGATTGATGGCATCCGTGTTGGTTGATTTGATCAAACACAAGTCATCGACAACCTCTCCCAAATGCGGGAGTAGCTCAGACATCTCGATGCCTGATTCACCGGCTGGTGCAAACTGAAACATGGACGGCGCGATCAGCTTGTCCCTTCCCTTGGTCATCGCGGTTACACGCTGCCCCATGGTCACGCTATCAGGCAACGCTTCCTTGAAGCGTCCTTTCAAATCGGGCTTGGGATCAAACAAGTCGATTTGAGAAGGAGCGCCAGCCATGAACAAGAAGATGACCCGCTTCGCCCTGGCCGGAAAATGCAGGCCCGATAGCGCGGCGTTGGCCTCCGCGTCTGCCGCCGCCTGGACCTGCAGACTTGCCAACACGCTCGATCCCAAGCCCATCGCGGAATGTCGCAGGAATTGCCGGCGCCCACGCGCCATGGCCTCGCGTTGGAAGGCGTCATCCGATTCTCTCATTGGTTGTCTCACTTTATCAATCCAGTCCATCACCATCGCGTTCGCGTGACGTCCAAATTCATCAGCGCGTGAGCTGTCATCGCAAGCGCAGCCAGATGAACCTTCTCTTCTTGGCCTCGCCCATCGACGACGTCCGTGTTCCCCTGTGCCAAAAGTGCCCCACACGCGTCGGGATGGGCGCGAAAGTGATCCACAAACTGATCGTGTGCCAATTCCAAAGAGTCCACCGTGCGACCGGACGGTGGAACAAAAACAATCGCCTCGTACATCCTGCTCAGCTGCGTGCGCAGGTCACCTTCCTCAACCGGTTCCCATTCAAAGGCAAACTGAATGGCGGATTCAAAGAAGGAGGATTCATTCATCAACAACAAAGCCTGCAAAGGCGTGTTCGTCCTTTCTCGGCGGGCCACACAACTGTCACGAATCGGTGCATCCAAGATCGTCAGCTGCGGTGGTGGCAGGCCCCGTTTCCAGAACGTGTACAGGCTCCTTCGCACGGTCGCCCCACCCACATCAGCTTGGAACGTGCGCGGATAGGAAAACGGCATCGTCACGGATTCCCACAGCCCCGGTGGTTGCGGTGGCTTCACACTTTTGCCGTATAGGCTTCGGTTCAATCGCCCGCTCAAGGCAAGGATCTGGTCCCGAATGACCTCCGCATCGAGACGGTAACGTGAGCCACGCGCGAGCATTCGATTGTCCGGGTCGGCGAGGAAACGCTCGGGTTTCGCGGCGGAGGACTGCTGGTAAGTCTTTGACGTGGTAATCAAGCGGAACAGGTGCTTCACATCCCAACCCGACTTCACGAACTCTCTGGCCAGATAGTCCAACAGTTCCGGGTGGCTGGGCAAGTCGCCCTGCGCACCAAAGTCCTCGGATGTTTTGACCAACCCGACGCCAAAAAGCGATTGCCAAAATCGATTGACGGCGACGCGCGCCGTCAAAGGATTTTCCCCGTTCACCAACCAATTCGCCAAGTCCAATCGACTTGGTGGCGACCCGTCCAAACGCTTGAGCGGCGGCAGAAACCCGGGCACGTCGCGCTGCACGCGTTCCCCGGGTTGATCGTAAACGCCTCGCACCATGATGTGCGCCGGACGAATCTCGCTTCGCTCTTTCATCACCAATGTCGCCGGGATCTCAAGCAACAGTCGATCCAAGTCCGCCCGACATGCCTGCAGTGAAGCCTCCAGCGATTTCACTTGTGATTCCGGGCCCTCCTTTCCCTCGGTCAACACTTCTTTCGCTCGTTTGGCTTGCTGCTTGGCAGCCGAAACCTCTTTCGCAAGCCGCCCGATCTCAACTTCCAAATCGGCGCGTTCCCGCGCTTGTGCCGTGCTGGGCAATTCCAAGTAGGGAGGTTGCAAACCACGTTTGAAATCCGAGCCGCTCCGCCCGCCGGTCTCAGGCTCCCCGTCGAAGTTGTTGAAAAACGCGTAGAGTTGATAGAAGTCTTTTTGTGTGATGGGATCGTACTTGTGATCGTGACAGACCGCGCACTGCACCGTCAGTCCCATGAATGCCACGCCAACAGCCGTGACCTGATCCACCACGTTCCGCATGAAGCTCTCTTCGGGGAGCGCGGTTCCACGATCGATCACAAGATGGAGACGGTTGAAACCGGACGCAACCTGCTGATCGAGGGTGGCGTCATCATGCAAGTCCCCCGCGATCTGATCGCGAACGAATTCGTCGTAAGGCAAGTTCTGATTGAAGGCACGGATCACCCAGTCGCGGTAGGGCGTCATCTCACGGTAGTGATCGTGATGCAGTCCATTGGTATCGGCAAAACGAACCAGATCCAACCAAAACCGCGTTTGGTGTTCCCCATAGGAATCGTCCGCAAGCAGACGTTCGACCCATTCTTGGTACCGCTGTTCCGTGGGCAGCGCCGCGAAGTCACGGACATCGACCGCACGTGGTGGCAGGCCGGTAAGGTCGAGATGCAAACGACGGAGTAAGGTCCTGGGGTCCGCACTTGGTGACGGGGTGAGACCTTCCTGATCAAGCCGTCGCTTTACAAAACGGTCGATCGGATTCTCATTCCAGTCCGAAGGGAAAACCTCCGGCGGTTCCGATGCGACCAATGGGGTGAACGACCAGTGTTCGGCATACGGCCCGCCATCCTCGATCCAAGCTTGCAATACCCTTCGCTGCGTATCCTCCAGCGGCTTCTTCATTTCGGGCGGGGGCATGACCAGATCCGGATCGTCGCTGGTGATGCGATACAACACCTCGTCCAAATCAACGCCTTCGTCAACATCCAACCGCAGCCCGGCCTCGCGATGCTCCGCATCGGGCCCATGACAGGCAAAGCAATGATTGGAGAGGATCGGCCTCACGTCCCTCTGAAAGTCGACGGACCTTGGCACAATAGCTGGAGACACATCCGGATCCGATTCCTCCGCCAAGGCGATCGTCGCGCTGAGTGTCACGACCAAGAACGATGCGAGTCGCATCAAGGCACCTTTGTTTTGCATCTTCAACTCACCAACTCCCGCACCACGTGCCCATGCACATCGGTCAGGCGAAAATCACGCCCCGAGTGGTGATAGGTCAAACGTTCGTGATCCATCCCCAGCAAATGCAGGATCGTCGCTTGCAAATCGTGGACATGGACCGGATTTTCCGTCGCGTGAAAACCAAACTCGTCCGTCTGCCCGAATTGAGACCCCGGTTTCACACCGCCACCCGCCATCCACATCGTGTAAGCCTGAGGATGGTGATCCCGCCCCGCTTTTCGCCCCAGCGCAGGGTTGGTCTCCACCATCGGGGTCCTTCCAAATTCACCGCCCCAGATGACCAGCGTTTCGTCCAACAGCCCGGTGCGCCTCAAATCCTGAATCAAGGCGGCCGTCGCCTGGTCCGTGTCGCGGCAGTTCTTTTCCGTGTTACCCTTCACGTTGCTGTGCGCGTCCCAGCCCGAGTGGTAGATATTGATGAAGCGAACGCCCCGCTGAACCATTCGTCGTGCCAACAGGCAAGCCCTTGAAAACGAAGGCGTCTCAGGGTCGCATCCATACAAATCGAGAGTCGCCTGATCCTCTTCTCGGAAATCCAACAACTCCGGTGCAGACATCTGTAAACGCGATGCCATTTCAAAGGAGGCAATCCGAGTGGCGATTTCCGGGTCTCCGACCACGCCCAAACGCTCCGCATTCAGGCGTTTGATCAATTCAAACGTGTCTTGTTGAAGTGAGTCGTCGATGGAGTCCGGTGTCGCCGCGTTCAAGATCGGGACATTGCCTTTCCGAAAAGGCACCCCTGCGTGGAGCGTCGGCAGAAAGCCGCTGGACCAAAGAGCGCTCCCGCCACTCACACCCGCGCCCGTGCTCATCACCACAAAGGCGGGCAGGTCTTCCGTTTCGGCTCCCAAACCATAAAGCACCCAAGAACCCAAACAAGGCCGTCCAGGCTGGGCAAAACCGGAATTGAAGAAGATCTGTGCGGGAGCGTGGTTGAACTGATCCGTGGTCACCGAACGAACCACACACAACTCGTCCGCCACCTTGGCCAGGTGCTTCATCGGCGTCCCCAGTTCCAACCCGGAGTCACCGCACCGACGGAACTCGAATTGCCCTCCCATCACCGCAGCGTCTGGCCGTATGAAGGCATAGCGTTGATCGCCAATCACCGACGTTGGCAGTGGTTTCCCCTCCAAGGCCTTCAAGGTGGGCTTGGGTGTGAACAGCTCTAACTGACTCGGGGCGCCTGCCATGAAGAGGTGAATCACCGCCTTGGCTGTGGGTTGATAATGGGGTTGCCGCGCCGCCAGAGGCCTCGCCGGCGCAGCAAGCTCATTGCCTCGCGCAACATTCCCAACCAGCGAAGGTGCACCTCCCGTCATCAGGCCAGCCGCAGCGATCTTCCCCAAACCGATACCACAGTCTTTCAGGAACTGGCGACGGGCGTGATCCCGGGTTGCGGCGTTGCGTGCGGTTGCGTTTGCCCGCAAGCGTGGGTCCGGACGTGGATTCATGGTGCCGAGCTCAATAGGGTGTCGATCTCAATTTCGTGTGATGGCTTCATCCAAGCACAACAAGACGCGTGCCACCGCGGAGTACTGGGAGTGTTTCTCGTAGAACGCTTCCAGTTCCTCTAGTTCGAAATCACTGGGGCGGCGTGCCAACAACCAACGGAAACCCGTCGCGATACGTTCGCGTGGCGAGCCGACCAAGCTTTGCATCCGCGCGCCATAGCGCTCCGCGATCTCCATGAACATGGGATCGTTCAACAACGTCAGGGCCTGCAAAGGGGTGTTCGAGCGATCGCGTCGCGCGACGCAGGCCTCCCCTGAGATGCCGTCAAAGGTCAGATACATCTCGAAGGGTGCGGTGCGTTTCACATACGTGTACACGCTCCGACGAAACCGATCGGATCCCTGACTGGCAACCCACTTTGATTTCTTATAGTTCGCCGATTGGGCGGCCTCCGGCTGCGGCGGTCGCACCGGCGGACCAAACATCTTGTCGCTCAGGATGCCCGCCGCGAACAAGGCGGCATCTCGGATGACTTCAGCCTCAAGTCGCTGCCTCGGAAAACGCGCCAACAATCGCAACGTATCTCCCGTTTCAGGGTCGTGGATCGATTCCTGCTGATAGGTCTCGCTGGTCACGATCATCCGGTGTAACCACTTGATCGACCAACCGTTCTCACGCAAAGACACCGCCAGGTAATCGAGCAAATCCGGATGACTGGGAATCTCCCCCTGCATGCCAAAATCATCGACGGTTCGTACCAGACCGTTCCCGAAAAAAGCTTCCCAATGTCGATTCACAACGACTCGCGATGTCAGTGGATTGTCTTGACCCACAAGCCAACGTGCAAAGGAAAGTCGGTCGTTTGGGACATCCGTTCCGGAGCCGACCAAGGCCTCCGGCAATCGCGGCTTAACCAAGGTGCTTGGCTGCGTGTACTCACCTCGATGCCGCAGGTAGGTCGAGCGAGGGTTTTCGGGGCCACGCTCGCGCATCACCAGTGCTGGTTGTCCAGGAGGCGTCTGTCGCAATCGCACGTATTCGTTGGCCAATGCCGTCCACCTTGGATGATCGAGGAGGAAAGATTCGCGCAGTCGAAGATCCTTCGCAGGATCGGGCACCAGGAGCTCTTTCCTGACCAGCGACGTGGCCACAACCGGCTTTGGAGAAGACGTGCCACTTAGCCGGAACTTACCCAACGAACTTGAGAAATGTCGACCGAAGTGCATCTCAATCGAAACCGACCTGCCGGCCGGAATCGGATCGCGCAAGACAAACACGGCCGTGCTCGCGAAGCCGGCCCGACCATTCGCGGACCAGCCTGTTTGTAAATCACCGTCGGTCGCCAGAGCTGCCGAAACGGGGTTCTTGCCATAGGCGTTCTTGGCATAGGTCTCACTCGCGGATTGGATCTCCATGGTCTCGCCCAAGGCATTGCGAAGCACCAACTCCGACAGAAAGAAGTCTCCGTCAGGACCTTCGTAATCCGTCATCCCCGGGCCGCGCGCGGGCAACCGATCGTCCGGCAAGGCCTCCAATCGGATGGCGGTCGTCACCTCCGATCGCGCCGGCAGCTGGAGGTGAAATGTGTCGTGCTTCGACGAATCGCCACTGGCGAACACCACACCCCGATCACTCGGTTCCAGGCCCAACGCGTCATTCAAGATCGTCAAGTGCGGAAGGTTGCTGCTCGCTTCTTGGGGAACCCAGACCGACCAAGGCACGACCGTTTCGAGTTGCCCGTTCAGCCAGGATCGGAACTGCCAATCGAACTCTTCCGCAGGCAAGAACGAGTCGATGGTCGCATCAGGCACGCGCGGGACTCGCGTGGCTGCTTCCTGATTTTCGTTCCGCGGCGTCGCCGGGTTCGCAGGCTTGGGAGTCCGACGGGGCAGCTCTAACAGAATCGCATCAGCAGCGTCCTGAGCCGCGTGGTACTTGGCCATCGCAGCAGGATCGGGGATATAGAACTTCGGTTCATCCGCGTTGTCCAGATACGCCATCATCCCGTAGTAGTCTTCATGCGTGATGGGATCGTACTTGTGGGTATGGCATTGGGCACAACCCGTCGTCAGTCCGAGCCAAGTCGTCCCCGTGGTGGCGACACGATCGGTCATGGCATGAAACCGATACTCCAGGGGATCGATCCCACCCTCCTCATTCAACATCGTGTTGCGGTGAAATCCGGTTGCCACCCGTTGATCCACCGTGGCATGGGGCAACATGTCGCCAGCAATCTGTTGCACCGTGAATTCATCGAAGGGAAGGTCGCCGTTGATCGCTCGAATCACCCAGTCGCGATACGGCCACATGGGACGGTCCCGGTCCTTTTCATACCCGTTGGTATCCGCGTAGCGTGCCAGATCCAGCCAACGTCTTGCCCATCGTTCGCCGTAGCGTGGGGACGCCAACAAGTCATCCACGAGGGTCTCGTACGCTTCGCGGCTCGGCTCCTTCTCGAATGCATCGACGACCTCGATCGGAGGTGGCAAACCGATCAGATCCAGGTAGACACGGCGGACTCGATTGGCGGCACCGGCACGGTCCGAGCGTTGCATCCCAGCCGCCTGCAACCGTCGGTCAATGAATCGATCGATCGGATGACGCGATTGGAGTCGGTGAGGCCAGTCTTTCGGTTCCCTGGGTACAGTCGCTCGCTCAGGCGGCACAAACGCCCAGTGTGATTCGTAGGCGGAACCTTGCTCGATCCAATGTTGCAAGGCATTCACCTTCCCGTCGTTCAAGGGTTTGTTCGTCGACGGCGGCGGCATCACCAGATCAGGATCATCATGGGTGATCCGATCGAGTACGTCCTCCCAATTCAAGTCCGATGGAACATCCAATCGCATGCCCGCTTCGCGTGTGTTCTCATCCGGGCCGTGGCAGCGGTAGCAGTGGTGCGACAAGATCGGTCGAATGTCGGCGTTGAACGCAAGCCGCGGGGTCTCGAAATCTGCCAACGCCGGCATGGCAGCCAACAACAGCGCGACCGTGGACACGGATGACCACACACGCGCGGCAGTGAAAATCCGAGACGTCGGAGCCACACCAAACCGTTCAAGCATGGAAGTGTGCAATGGATCGGAGAGCGTAGGGGAGGCGGGACCGCCCAAAGTGGATTGCCACGGATGTCCATTCATCCAAAAGCAAACCTGAGGCAGCGGCGTGAGCGTTCTAGTGTAACCGAGCCGCTCCTAGGAGCCGAAACCATCGCCGGGACCGAAAAAGGCCCAATTTGCTTGGATTCAATTGACTTTCGCGGCCGTGGCCGCCTACCATCGCTCAAACGCCCGGGAATTGCTCCCGTGGTATCACCTATGCGAATAGAGGACTGCTCTTATGAATCGCCCTTGGATCTCGGCTCTTGCCGTTCTAGCTGTTGCCACCGTCACCGTCGTGGCCGGTGAGATCAAGTTGGAAGATGTTCAGTGCGTCGTCGCGTCGCGCGGTGCTCAGGAGAGCAAAGCAGCTGACTACAAAGATGCCAAAGTTTATTTCTGTTGCGGCAATTGCTTGGCCAAGTTCGAGTCATCGCCCAAGCCGTTTGCCGAAAATGCCAACCGCCAGCTCGTGCAAACGGGCCAATACACTCAGAAGGGTTGCCCCTTCAGCGGCGGTGACGTCAACCCAGAAACGATGCTGTCCGTTGCCGGAGCCAAGGTGGCCTTCTGCTGCAACAACTGCAAGGGAAAAGTCGCCGCTGCCGATTCGAAGGAACAGGTCAAGCTGGTCTTCAACGAAAAAGCTTTCAAGAACGGTTTTGAAAAAGCCAAGCCGGCTGGTTGAACCGATTTCGTAGCGACTCATGACATCCGGCGAAAACGCGAAGCCATCTAGCTTCGCGTTTTTTTGTGACTCGTCCTATTGGCGATGCCGGCGCCAGAACCGATTCCCGATCATCCTTTCACGCCAATCAGGCCATGATCCCCAAACGCTACCAGCAAATGCGTCAAGAGCATCCCGAGTACATGGGCGCGTATGAGGCACTGGGAAAGGCCGCCCGCGAATCAGGCCCGCTCTCAGATCGTGAAGTGGCCCTGGTCAAATTGGCCGTCAGTATTGGTGCTGGGCTCGAAGGCGCCTCGCACTCCCATTGCCGCAAGGCGCTCGACGCTGGGTGCATCGCGGACGATTTGATTCACGTCGCCATGCTTTCGGCACCCACCATTGGCTTTCCAACGATGATGCGAGCGAAAAGCTGGGTTGAAGACGTCGTTAAGGGCCAAGAACACGACTCCTGAAGAGAACATGCCGCCGGTCCACGAACACCGGTCCATCAATACCGGGTCACTCCTCTTTGGACGCGGCTTCTGCGTCGGACTCCTCTGACGGAGCCTCTTCTTCCACGCCAAACGAATAGCGAAGGCGTTCCAGGCCGATGTTCACGAGCACTTGATCCAAGAACGGAAGCAATCGGATATCGCATTGGACCTGTGGATTCTGGCCTACGACCGTTTTGCCCTCCCGCTTGTGCAGCGTTTCACCTGACTTGATGTCCAGGACTTGCACGTCCAATTCACGATGGCTCACCCTGGGTTGGTCAAAGTAGGAATAAGGTTTCACCAGAACCACGATCGGCGTGACCGCAGGGTGCGTGATGGTCACATGCCACCGTGACTTCAGATCACGTTTCCAGTCAATGTCACCGTCGTCCAGCGAAATCGCGAAGATTCGATCGGCCAACTGCACGATGATGCTTCGGCTGTTGGCGGGCCTCCGCAGCGTGCCTGCATTGCTGAGATCCTCTTTGTCGTTGAGCAATACCAAAAGACGACCGTCCGTGATCATCGCACCCAGGCGGATCATGCTTGGCTGAGGACCGATCTGATGATCCGCGATCACGGTTCCCCGCAGAATGTCCCAGACGGTGAGATGACCTTCTCGGTCGAGCAAGATTTGATAGCGTCCCTGAGTCAGCTTTGCGTATCCGGATGCTCGGGTGATGCTGCC
>JBCCYK010000090.1:0-23218 GCA_039189905.1 Planctomycetota bacterium | reverse complement strand
GCCCGGATATTGCATCCGTAGAGTGCTCGCGCCCTATGGCGCGAAAGCCTTAGTCCTGTTAGACATTGGAGTTAGCACACTTCAAAGTCCCAAAAGGCCCAAGGCTTCGCAATGACAAAGCGAAAACGAAAACGTCGGGCTCTGAAACGCCTCCGCCGCCAAGCCGTTGAAGTCCATTTCGACGGCGGCACGCTGACCTCCGATGGCGGACTGTCGCTGCTGCGCGAAGTGGATCAACGACTCAACTTGATCCCACGCCTCGCCGAGGCGATCCCGGATCCTCGCGATCCGTTGTACACCAGCCACACCCAGCAAGAGATCCTTACCAGTCGCATCTTCGGGATCGCCGCCGGATACGAAGATGCCAACGACCACCAAACCCTGCGTCACGACCCCGCCTTCCAAGTCGCCGCTGGAAGAACTCCGGCCGAGAACGACTACAGCCAGGAGAGTGGAAACACACCTCTGGCAAGCCCGTCGACACACAGTCGCTTCGAAAATCGAATCACTTCAAAAGAGATGTTCACACTTCACGAGATCCTCGTCGACACATTTCTCGACAGCCACGACGAACCGCCCGAAGAAATCATCCTTCGCGGGGACAGCGGTTATGCGATCGAGCGTCTGATGCGATGGTGCGACAAGAACGCTGTCGGCTATGTCTTTGGACTCCAGAAGAACCCCGTTTTGGAGCGGGAAATCACCTGTGAAATGACGCGTGCCCGAATCTCGCAGTCGCATCGGGGCGGCAAGCAGTCGTGCTTCAAATGGTTTCGCTATCGCACGAGCAAGAGCTGGGATCGACATCGTTGGGTCGTCGGTAAAGCCCAATACACCTGCAAGGGTGCCAATCCTCGGTTCGTGGTTACCAACCTGTTCGATGACCAGGGAATTGTCGATGCCACCCACCATCGCCCCCTGATCAATGGACGGCAAGTTCGACAATGGAAGCATCCCGGTTACGCGGCTTCGGCGGCCATGAATCCGGAAACGTTCTACCGGCAGATCTACTGCGCCCGCGGCGAAATGGAAAACCGGATCAAGGAACAGCAAATGTGCTTGTTCGCCGACCGCACCAGTTGCAGCCGCTTCATGGCCAACCGATTTCGCTTGCTGCTCTCTTCGTTTGCCTATGTGTTGATCGACGGCCTGCGTCGTTTGGGGTTATCGAGAACCGAACAGGCGCGGTGGCGGGTAGACACCATCCGGCTACGCCTCTTGAAGATCGCCGCACGGGTGAAGGTAACGTGTCGGCGTGTGGTGTTTCATCTTTGCAGCCACTGTCCGTGGGCCAGCGTTTTCGACGACGTGATGGATCGACTGTGCCGCAGTGATTAAGAGCACCCATCGCCTGGATCCAACGTCGGCCCCCAACGCAACTGGCGTCTCTGGGGGTAGGGGGCAGTCCGCGCGGCGATAGACCGAATCGCCAACGAACCGCACGCTTCGACGATCAACGACCTACCTGGCGACACACAATGCATCAACAATGGGCCGATGCAATGTCCGGGTTAGCCCCGGTTATCGCGCTAGGAACCGGGGCTAAGGCCCCTCGGCTAATCCTAAAATCAAAATTTGACAGAGGACTAGTTCAAGCCCAAGGATCGCGAACTTCATTCGCCATCAACAATCGTGTTGCTTTCTCATCGCCGACGATGCGCTCGCTTTGGGGGTCCCATGTCAGTCGCCGACCGAGCGTGTGGGATACGTAGCCGAGATGCCCCGGCGTGATGGACCGGTGCGTGGTTTCCGCGGGCGAGATACACGCTTCTCGGGATTTGATGCAGTCGAGGAAGTTGCCCATGTGAATGCGCAATGTCATTATGGTGCCCAACCCAATCCATGAGCACACCGCCGCGGAATGCACGATGTCCGCGCCACCACCGATGATGCCTCGCCCTCATATAAGGCAGCTTGAGTGCGGGGCCACACCACATCTCATAATCCAGTGTTTCCGGAGGGGACTGAATCCTCGCGTCACCTTGTGGTTTGTCATACCCGGGGTTCAAGCCCACGTCGATCTTGCGCAACGCTCCAATGTGACCGTTTCGAATTAGTTCAACGGCCCGGCGAAATTCCCCGTAGCTTCGCTGCTGGCTTCCGGTCTGAAATACGGTCTTTCGTCCCCCGTACACCGCAGGCCTTTCGTGCTCGGATCCTTCTTCTCGATGTGGTCCTTTGCTGGATTGATGCCGTACTGCTTTCCTTGCCCCCAAGGCCGATCCCGATAGTGGAAGGAATCAACATCGCAGATCATCGTGATCTGCGCAGCTGGAAGACCTAGCAACTCGTCAATCAGGTTGAAGCCGCGCGAACCAAGCCCGATCACACCGATACTCAGTCTTTCGCTGGGCGCCGGGCGTCCCTGGCCCAAACAGGCTGAGGAGATGACCGAAGGAGTCGCCAGCGCGGCAGCACCTGACCTCAAGAGTTGACGACGCGTTTGCACAGGTTGTTCCCTTGTTTCCGAACAGGATCGATGTTTAGCAAGCTGATCGCCCAACCTTCACGCTCACACATCCTAGCGTGTACTTTGTACCGCTGCAGAACAGGCAGCTGTCTAGGTTCGCTTGAACGCAAGACGCGTCCAAGACCCCAGTTGAAACGATGAAGCAAACCGAGCCGGACCAGATGATGCGATGGGCGAGGCGTCAACTTGCAGACTATGATGCAAGAAACCCGGGCACGTTGTTCGGCAACGGGATTGTGCTTGACATCCCAACGGCCTACAAGCTCCAGGCCCTCGTAGGTCAACTGCGACGCGACCGTGACGAATCTCAGGTTGGCTATAAAGTCGGCTGCACTTCGCCAAACATCCGTTCTCAATTGGGAATCGACCACTCCATCTACGGTCGGTTGTTTGGTACCGAACAGCGAGCATCAGGCAACAACCTTTCGCGCGAACAATTCGCGAATCTGGCGATCGAGGGCGAGTTGGCGGTTGAACTTGCCCGCGAACCTAGCGAAGAAGATTTCCAGCAGGATCGGCTTCCGGCATGCGTCAAGCGTGTGTTTCCGGTCATTGAGCTGCACAATCATGTCATCCGATCCTCCGAATCGACCGCAGCTGAATTGATCGCCAACAATGCGATTCACGCGGGTTTTTGCGCAGGTAAAGGTTGCTCGCGCACGGAGATTGTGAACGACATCGGTTGGGAAGACTTTGCTCTGACGATCTTCATCGACAATCAACCGCTGGAAACGTGCGGCGGCCCCGAGCTGATTGAAACCATCCGCGTGTCACTGAAGTGGCTCTCCGATGAACTCACTGCGGCAGGGCAGGGGCTCAGTCGAGGGCACATCGTTCTAACGGGTTCGATTCCTCCGTTGATTCCGATCACAAAAGACTGCGTCGTTCGTGTCGACGCGGTTCAACTCGGATGTGTCGAAGCCAAGTTCCTTCACTAGACGGCATCCGAACGATACAGAGTCTGCCTTCTCAGATTCCGGGCCAAAAGCGATGCCAAGCTGAGACGCCCGTATCGCGGCAGGCTCACGAACGGGATGCGGCCAGAAGATCCGGCCCGTCAAAAGCAACACGCAATGGCGCGTGATGCTCGCCCTTGGGCCGCGGCAAGCCACGCAGGCCGAGCCGCTTTGCGAGATCGATCGCGGGGACGCCCTGATTCAGAATGCGATCCCGAAAGAATCGCGAAACGCGCGAACACCGATCGCTGCGGTACAGCACCGAGGTCGCCGCACACGCGAGAAGGGCCCGCTGGCTGATGACGTCGAATGACTCGTCATCGCGCAACACGACGACGATCATCCTTGAATTGGGAAAATGCAGCCGCCAAAGATCGGCAGTCGGCTGATCGATGGCAACGACGACCGCCGGAACACGCTCTTGCGCCGCGACGCGGGTGCCCCCGAACAACACGAGCGCCGCCAACGACAGGTTCATCCACAACTTCAATCGCATAATGCATCCCCAGGACTATCGTTCCTGATGCTATTGAACTCCACCTGCAATCAATTTGCAAGTGGAGCGAGGTGGAGAATTCGATTGGATTTCGCGGACCTCGATGTCGCCGGAAACGGTCCCATTCCCCAGATGTGACAATCCTTGACGGGGACTGACTCTTGGGTTAGTATTCTGACCGGCGAGTCAGTTTCCTCTGTTTGTGGTTCCCTCGAGGTGTATGCATGGCAAGAATGACGCCGGCCGAAAGTGGACGGGACCTCAAACGCAGGCTCCTCCTCGCCGCCTCCTACCGCGTGTTTACGGAGAAGGGTTACCACCGTGCTCGCTTGGAGGAGGTCGCAAAGCAGGCCGGCTACTCAAAGGCGTCGGTCTACAACTACTTCGACGATAAGGAAGACCTGTTTCTGCAAACGAGCGTCATGGCGACGACGGAATGCGTGGCGGCTCTTGAATCGGAGTTAGAGCCGGGCAGATCGGCAATCGAAGACATCGAATGCATGCTCCGTTATCTGCTTTCGGACTCGGGCCAGTTGTTTAGTTTCGTGCAGGCCGTTGCGGAGTATCACGGCGAGGTCTCGATCGCAACGATTTCGCAAGCGGATAGGCAGAAACTAGCCAAACAGCACCGGGCGGGCTTGCGAAACATATTGAAGACAATCGCCAAAGCCGTTGAATCCGGCAAGCGGCGACGAGAGTTTCGTTGCGGCGTCGACGCGGTTGTCACGGCGCGGTTTCTGACCGGCCTTGTTCGTTCTGTGTTGTTGCGCTGGCGATTGGACGGAAGACGGAGCGATGCCGAACGTGAACTTTCAGAGATCATGGCCTTTGCACGTCAGGGAATGGGCGTGCTGGAAGGGCCATCGTGCACCGCGCAGGCCGATTCACTGACGGAAGCCGAACCGCTTCTTGGATAGGGAAATGCTACCCAACTGTCTCTTTCACTTTTCTGAGGTGATGCTATGAAACGACTCGCACATTTGATGCTCGTCCCCTTGGTGTTCGCGTCCTTGGCTAGTCAGCTAAGTGCCGATGACAGATTGAATGCTCGGCTCGAAAAGGCCCTACAGAAGTATCCGGAAGCAGATACAAACAATGACGGTGTTCTCACACTCGAGGAGGCAAAGAGTCACCGGGACAAGCTGACTTCAGCGAAGAAGCGACGCCGGTCCGCTACCCCCAATACCACGGTGGCCAACTCGCGGGCTGAAGCCAAGACGCACAGTCAATTGGGGGAGGTCGGCGACGGGGCCAAATGTTTGTTCATGGGGCATAGCTTCTTCATCCCAGTCGCGAAGACGTTCGATGAATTGGCAAAGACGAACGGCGTTCGCGGTCATCGAGCCCAATTCGTCATGTCGGGGGGCGGAAGCGGCGCTCCAGGGCGCTTGTGGCAAAGCACGCAACACCGCCAGGCGGCGACGGCGATCCTGCAAACGGGTGACGTTGAGGTGATTGGCATGACCTACTACGACGAATCCGATTGCTCGGTGGATGACTATCAGCGGTGGATTGATCTGGCCCTCAAGCACAATCCCGAAACACGCGTTTTCATCGGGCTTTGTTGGCCTGACAGTCCCGCCGCCAGCAGCAACGAGTTTGACGAGATTCTCGAGACTGCCCAGGAGCGTCTCTTCAACACGATCGAAGAACTACGTGACCGTTACCCTGCGGTGGCGATCGATTTTGTGAACTACGGGGCCACGGCCAGTCATCTAAAACGCGGTCTTGAGGAGGGGAACTTGCCGGAGATCACGGATTTGATTGCACGAGGTCCCCAAGCAATCTTCCGTGACTCGAAAGGGCACGCTGGCCCCTTGCTTCTGGAGCTCGCAGCATTGGCATGGATCGAACATCTCTATGACGCGGACATCGACGGTTTGGAATCGGGTTCGATGTCGCGTTTCGCGTCTCAGATTCCTAGGAAAGTGGCCGAGTTCAACCAGCGATTCGAGTGAGGCCTGGTGATGCGAGCGGACCTTCTCGTCCTTGAACAGGAACATGACTACCGGCGACACCAATCGGCGACGAATGTCTGCAGCGGAGCGACGACGAGCAGCTGAGCGCGCGAGCCGGGTCTTTAGCTACTCCGGTTCGGTGCGTTTTGACGACACGGACGCGAACGGTCATGTCAACAATGCCCGCTACAACGCCTACTGTGATGAGGCGGCGATGCAAATTTTCGCGGCGGGCGGCATGAACGTCTCGGAATCGGGCGCCCATGGAATCGGCGCGATCACGCGTCGCGCCGAATACGACTATCTCGGACAGCTTCGTTATGGCGACCATTTCCGAGTCGACTCGATGATTGAGTTTCCGAAGCCAACACGCATCGTTTTCCGACACGCCATCTACGACCGATCGAACGACGCCTGTGTTTGCCGTTGTGTGGCATATGGACTATGGATGGACTTCCGCACGGGCAGACCTTACCGGTTGAGCGATGAACAGATGAGTCGCATTCGAAATTCTGAGATCGATCCGTGATGAGTCCAATGCGTGACGAAACCACTCGGCGCGCTCATCGAGATGCCGGCTCATTGAGACGTAGCCGTTGGCGGGCAAATTCAAGGGCGTCCAGAAGGGCGTCCACGTCACCACGGTTGTTGTAGACGCCAAAGCTAGCACGCACCGTTGCGCTGACGCCGAGCAAGTCGTGAAGAGGCATGGTGCAATGGTGACCATGTCGAACAAAGACCCCGCGGCGATCCAGCAGTTGGGCTAGATCTTCCGGATGAGCTCCGTCGATCGTAAAACTGATGACGGCGCCACGATCCTGGATGTCTGGCCCATAGATCCGCATCCCCGGTATCCCCTGCAGTCGAATGAACGCGTATTCGAGTAAATCCCGTTCGTGTTCGTGAATGCTTTCCAGACCGATGGCATCGACGTAGTCAACCGCTGTGCCCAACGCGATGGCTTGCGCGATTTGAATCGTTCCCGCTTCAAACTTGGCCGGTGCAGACGCCCAAGTGGAGTGGGCTTTGTAAACGCGATCGATCATGTGGCCGCCGAAGTGAACTGGATCTGTCACGTCGAGCAGCTCGCGTTTGCCGTAGAGAACGCCGATCCCGCTAGGGCCGTACAGCTTGTGTCCTGAGAAGACCAAAAAGTCAATGTCATCACCCACAACGTCCGTTCGCACATGGGGAACTGTTTGCGCCGCGTCAACAACGATGATCGCACCGCAATCATGTGCTTTCTGCGCGAGCTCGGCGATCGGATTCAGCGTGCCCAAGACATTTGACATCCCCGTGACGGCCAGCAGTTTGGTTCGGTCGCTCAACACGTCGTCCAAACGGCTCATATCCAATCGCCCGTCCTCCGTGAGCGGAAGGAAGCGGCATTTCGCGCCCGTCCTCGCGGCAAGCTGTTGCCAGGGCACGAAATTCGCGTGGTGTTCCATCTCATTGATCACGATCTCGTCGTCGGGCTTAAGGTGCCGACTGCCCCAGCCACTCGCCACCAGGTTTAACGACATGGTGGAACCGGACGTGAAGACGATCTCGTCGGCGTGCTGGGCGTTTACCAGCTGACGCACCTTCTCACGTGATGCTTCCAACTCCTCATCGACCTTGGCTCCGAACCGGTAGACACCGCGATACGCATTGGCGTAGTAGGATTCATAGACCTCCCGCTCCTTTTCAATCACAGAGTGCGGCTTTTGGGCCGACGAAGCACTGTCCAGATAGACTAGCGGCAAGCCTTTGGGAAGTGGCTTCTGGAGGATCGGAAAGTCTTGGCGAATGGTTTCCATGTCAAGCTGGGTCATGATTCGGCTTCCGCTTCGACTGCCAACTGTCTCACACGATCGACCATGCTGTACAACCCGTTGCGTCGCTGCGGGCTGAGGTGCCTCTCCAGCCCCAGCTTTCGAAATACATCTTGCGCGTCGATCGAGATAATCGCTTCGGGCGTTTTGCCGGAATAGAGTGCCGTAAGAACAGCGATCAAACCGTTCACGATGATGGCATCGCTGTTAGCAAGAAACGTCACAGTTGGCGGCTGGGATCGTGTGAGCTCTGCGGTCAACCAAACGTTGCTCTGACAGCCATGCACCCGGTTTGCCTCCGTCTTGGCTTCCGCCGGTAGCTGAGGCAAATTGAAGCCGAGGTCGATCAAGTAGTCGCATCGCTCGTCCCAGTCGGGGAGGTCTTCAAATTCCTCGTACAGTTCTTCGATTGTTACGTCTTGCGACACCCGTTTCCTCTCAATTCGTCCTCGTCGACCATCGACCGCCGTCACGATGATACAGATCCTGCCGGGTGTTACATAACCCGTCAGGAACACTTCGACGACCAAGCCTAACCGAGCGTCGTGCTGCTCTTGAGAACCGGCACCAGAAGTGCGAGGACAACGGAGAGAACCAAAATGGCCATGATCAGCAACATGATCGGTTCCAGCAGGCGCACGAACAGGTCGAGTCTACGGAAAGTGCGTTTTTCTAAACTGTCCGCAATCTCCGGTAGCACCGAATCAAGCGAGTTGGATTCCTCACCGACGGAAATCATCTCGACCACTGACATCGGAAAGTAGCCCGATGCACGGAGCGGTGATGCGAGCGACTCACCGGAACGAATGTTTTCGGTGGCGTCTTCGATGGATTGTGACAACAGCCGGTTGCCGGTTGCCGAACGACTGATCTCGAGCGACTTCAGAATGGGGACGCCGTTGCCGAGCAGCGTTCCCAGGACGCGGCAGAAGCGAGCGACGGCCAAGTTCATCAGGATGTCACCCAAGACGGGAATCTTGAGCTTGACCTTGTCAGCCAATTCCTTCCCTCGGTCGGTTTGCAGCTGGGTTCTGACGACCACCAATCCCACCCCCAGCAAAACCAGGACGATCCAACCGTAGCCCTGGAGAAAGTTGCTAAATGCGAGCAGGGTTTCGGTCGCGGCAGGCATCTCCCCTTTTTGACGCAGGCGATCAAAAAGCATGTCAAACTTCGGCACGAAGTACACCAACAGCACTGAGATGACGACCGTTCCCACTGCGAACAGGAACACGGGATAGGCCATCGCACTGACGGTGCGGCCCTTCAGATCCTCCTGTAGTTCCGTGAACTTGCCCACCCGTTCCAAAGCGTCCTCCAGGAAGCCACCCTCGGTTCCCGCCCGGACCATGTTCACGGCCATGCCGCTGAAGATCCCCGGATAACGAGCCATCGCATCACCGAGCGTTTGCCCGTCTTCCACGCGGCCTTTAATTTCACTGAGAACCTCGCCCAGCACGGGAGCGGAGGACTGTTCGCCGAGGATCGTGAGAGACCGAATCATGGGCACACCACTGCGCAGCAGCGACGCCAACTGCGAGTAAAACACGGCCATGATCTGGGCTTTGACTTTCTTCTGACGCCCAGGAAAAAGCCGAAGACCTTCGGACGCTTTGTCCTTGATCTCGGTTGGGAAAAGCGATTGTCCGGACAAGAGCATGGTCGCTTCGCGCGACGTGGCGGCTTCAATGACACCGGAAACCAGTTTGCCCTGCATGTCGCGGGCGGTGTATTGAAACATCGGCATCAGAGTGCCTCACCCTTGGTCACGCGCAGGACCTCGTCGACACTGGTCACGCCGGCGACACACTTGTCCCAGGCGTCCATTCGCAGCGTCCGCATACCATCACCCACCGCAGCCCGTCGGATATCCCAGCTGCTGGCCCGGTTCTGTGCCAACTCGCGAATCGGCTCGGATGTCTTGAGCAGCTCATAGATCCCGAGTCGTCCCGCGTAGCCCACATTGCGGCACTCCCGACAGCCACCCTTGCGATAGATCGGTTGTCCATTGAGGGCGTCCCAAGGAAAGTCCTTCGGCAAGTCTTCTCGATCGGGCTGGCAAGCCTGTTTGCAGTGCGGGCAAAGTCGACGCAGCAGCCGCTGGGCCATAACGGCTTCCACGGTGCCAGCCACCAGGAAAGGCTCGACCCCCATGTCAACCATCCGAGTGAAGGCACCCGAAGCATCATTGGTGTGCAACGTGCTGAAGACCAAGTGACCGGTTAGGGATGCCTGCGTGGCATTCTCTGCGGTTTCCAAGTCACGGATTTCCCCGACCAGAACGATGTCCGGGTCGTGCCGCAGGATGCTGCGCAAGGACGCCGCGAAGGTCAGTCCGATCTTCGAATGCACTTGGATCTGATTGATCCCATCCAACTGATACTCAACGGGATCTTCCGTCGTGATGATCTTGTTCTCAGGGCTCTTGATCTCAAGCAGGCTGCTGTAAAGCGTGGTCGTCTTACCACTACCGGTGGGTCCTGTGACCAGGATGATCCCGTGGGGCAAGCGAATCAGCTCACTGAAATCGTCGTAGATGGCCTGGGACATCCCAAGACCTTTCAAATCAAACACCATCGACGATTTATCGAGCACCCGCATGACGAGACCTTCGCCATGAATCATCGGTATCACGCTCAATCGAATGTCGACCTCACGCCCATGGACCCGCAGCTTGATGCGACCGTCTTGGGGCAGACGCTTCTCGGCGATGTTGAGCCGAGCCATGATCTTCAGGCGGCTGATGATCGCGGATTGAAAGCGATTGATCTCCGGTGGAACCGGTTGTTCATGAAGGATGCCGTCAATTCGGTAACGGATTACCAAGCCACCGGATTGCGATTCGATGTGAATGTCACTGGCACGCGTGTCGACCGCTTCGATCAAGATCTCGTTGACCAAACGAACCACCGACGCTTCCTGAGCCTCTTCACTCAGTTCGCTGCCATCGGTTTCGATTTGTTCCAGCAGTTCAATCTCGTCATCCGCCGCGGCCGCCATCAGGCCTTCGACGGTCTCGCTGCCCACACCCAGGTGCTTCTTGACCAGCCGCGCGATCTCAGCGCGCTCTGCCACAATGGGCGTCACCGATTTCCCGGTCGCGGCGCAGGCTTCGTCCAGGGGATACAGATCGAAGGGGTCTGACGTGGCGACGACCAGTTCGTCGTCGTGCATGCGAATGGGAAAGAGCGAATGCCGATAAATCAGTTTCTGAGGAAATCCCTCCAAAGCGGACAGATCGATCTCCGCCGAACGCAGGTCGATGAATTCCAGGCCCACTTCCTCAGCGATGGCACTCAACGCGTCACGTTCGCTAACAAAGTTGAGCGAAACGGCATTCTCGACCAACTTGGCCGGATCTCCATTGCGGGCCTGTTCGATCTGGCCAGCACTCAGGAGTCCGCGTCTCTCGAGAATATCGGCGACATGCATGATCATCGGGCGAGCTCAGTCAGAGGGGAGCGTAGGAAGGCGGGAAAAGTGCGAGGCACTTTCGAGCTATACGATAACCGCCTCGCGCGGCGAGGCTGTCGATCTTGTTGGAGATACCGTCTTGTTGGAGATACCGTTCAACAGGCTTTGGGATGCCGTGATCTTAACGACCTCCGCGGCCGCCACCCCCACCCGGGCGTCCGCCGCCGCCACCCCCGAATCCACCCGGACGTCCGCCGGCACCGCCGCCGATTCCGCCGCCGGGGCGACCACCGCCCAAGCCGCCGCCACCGGGGCCTCCGCCTCCGCCGAAGCGCGAGCGGAAGAACTCGATCCGGCGTTGAATGTCTTCGGCTGATGAACCGCCACCGGCGCCTTGACCTGCTGCGTTGTCGCCCCGAGACGCTTGTCGATCGCTGGATGTTGATTCGGTCGGCTGCCCCAAGACGGATGCCAGGGCCTGCTGCATCACTTCTGGCTTCACGTTGCCGGGAACGGGGATGACCTGAACACTTTCTTCCGTTTCCATTCCTTGTTGGTCCAAAGCGGTCACGAGCTCCCGGACAGCGACCATGTCTTGAGGCGTTGCCGTGATGACCAGAGCATTACTCCGTTCATCCACCGCAACGATGATTTTTGTCGGCTCGCTTTGCGGCTTACTTTGCTGTTGATTTCCCCCGCCACCACGGCCACCTCGAAGGGCAGCGAAGAATTCCTGGGGTCCGCCGCCGCCACCCCCACCGCCGCCTCGGCCACCGTTCTCTCCGGACTCACGACCCGTGTAAAGCTTCTCGGCGAAGACGGCTTTCACAATGTCCGCCACCGCCGTCGCGTCTTGGTAAATCACCGGGATCAGTTGCGGCTTCGAGATGAGTTGGATGATCTCCGGGCTTTCTTCGCGATCGATTTCTTCCAGCACCATACGAATGAACTCGACGTCGGCGGCACTGGCTTGAACGATCAGAGCATTCAAGCGGTTGTCCGGCACAATGTTGACACTTCCGCGCGATGTTAGAATCGTTCGCGTACCGGATTCGGAGTCGCTCTCGCCGCCCATGCCGAGCAGGCCTCCCAGCATGCCACCGCCCAAGCCACTGACAATGCTGTCTGTCAGCGCACCGCCCGATGAACCGGCGTCAGCACCACCAAGGACGCCACTGACGAGCTCTGACGCCACGTCCGCTTTCAAGTATTTCAGCCAAAAAATCGTGGGAAGCCCGTCCGTGGTCATCCCGGACGTATCCAGTGAATCCAGTAGTTCTTCTAGCGCATCCAATGCCGCCGTGTCAGCCGAAGCAATGATCAGCCCCCCGGCCGAACGTTGAATGACAATGTCGCTCTGGGCGGCCACTTCATCACTGGTATCTGAATCCAGCTTGCCGGCCAATGCTGCATCACCATCGACTTGGGTCACAAACTGACGACCGACCGGAGACGAAACCCGAACGGAATTCGATTCGATCGTGGACACGGAGGGTGAATCTGTGTCAGGACGGTCCGCCTGTTGGACGTCGTTCTTGCCCTTCGACGGTGTGATCACGCGAAGTCGATTGGGGCGGCCCAGAAGCGGCCAAAGCATTTCGAGCTGTTCGAGTGCTTGGTCCGCTGAACTGCCGGTGACAGGCCTGATCCGAACATTGCCCCCGAGCCCGCCCGCAAGCGGGTCGTTCTCCAGCTCCTCAATGAGCCGACGTACTGTTTCAACTTGCTGCTGAGTCCCACGCACCCAAAGACGTCCCGTCGCGGGGTCTCCGTCCACCGTTGGGCCCGAGCCTCCGCCGTCGGTCACGCCAAAGAACTTGTTGATCGTCAGCAGTGCCTGCGCGGGTTCCAGGCGTTTGAGGTCGATGATGGCGAAGTTGTTGCCGTCCCCTTCCAGCTCTGCGATCGTCGCCGCGATGGCTTGATGCGTGTCGGGTCGCGCGGACGCGATGATGACGCCCCGATTGGTGTCCAGTGCCAGCCGCGCGTCCGGCGTCCCCGCCAAGAGTGTTTGCAGAACGTCATACGTGGTTTGCAAGTCCGCGACGGAGACCGCGTGGGTTCGCAGCTCAGGGGCTTCCAACGCTTCGGCATTCGCTTCATCCGATCCCGGCAGCGCGACGTCGGCCTTTTCCACGATTCCCTTCAATAGGTCCAGCTTGCCAGCATCGCCCGTGGCGAACATGCGATCGCCGTACAGGGAAACTGAAATGCGGATATCATCGCCAAGGTTGTTTCCCGGATCGAGTCCCAGCAGCGGACGCGCGATTTCCAAAACCTCTTCCGCTGCTCGATGCTGAAGCGCGATCTCAACCACATCCGACTTGGCCGCCGCCGCCGCGTTCATCACCTGGTAGATCGTCCGCAGCTTGCCAACCGTCTCGGTCACAATCACCTGACGAGCTGCCGCCAAAACATTGATGCGGCCCCACGGCCCGACAATTTGCTCCAGCTCCTCACGAGCTTGCTCGGGTGTCATGCCGCCAAGCGGGAACACGCAGCGAACGATATCACTGTTTCCCCGCTCGTCGAACTCGTCGGGCGAGACGAGTTCGGCCATCTCACTGATCAACTTCTCCGCGTTGGTCGCTTCCAGGTCAACCAGCAAAAGCATCCGGCCACGACGGACGACTGCCCACCCGCGATCGAGCAAGAGCCGGTTGATCAAATCCAGACCCTCAGCGACCGAGTAATCGCGGGTGGGGTCACGGAAGTTGACGGTTCCTGCCGGCGCCGCGTCCATCTGGAGCGACAGATCCGCCTCCTCGGCAAGCCAGCGAAGTACATCGGGCCAAGGTGTGCCAGAAAAGTTGAATCGCAAGGCGTTGTCGCCCCCTGCAGGATCCACAGCGCTGGTTGTAGCCGCCGCTGGGACATCAGAAGCATCCTGGGATGATGCAAAGGGTGACCACATACAGAGAGCGAACGCAAAGGCTCCCAAAGGAAGCCAACCGGCACGCAAAACAGATGGGTGGGGGTGTCGTCGCATCTTTGCCACGGTTGAATTTGCCAAAACGAGGAAAATCAGGCCACTTCCACGATAGTCGCCTGGTCAGGGTTCGCTGCGGTGGGGCGAATCTTGCCCGCTTTCCCACACATCAGGCCCTCCATTCGGAGTGGGATTTTGACGTCCGAATGGAAAATGACTGGGCAGACTGTTTTGTCGAACCCCGGGGGGAAGCGGGAGTTTCGGTGACGCCCACCGCCAGCAGTCGGGTTTCGGCCGCACTTCGCCAGCGTGCGGCAGTGGCCAACTCGCTTCCGTTGAGTCCCCCGTGAAACTCGTCCGCCCGTCGCTAGTCTGCTAAATTGGATCTCCATTCGGGTGGGTTTTGCTGCCAGTGGGTCTGGAAGAACTCGATGGATGACCGCCAAACGAGCAGGTTGAAGAAAGATGAATTCACATCGGGACGCCACGCTTGCCATGCTGTTCGCAATGCTGGCCATTGCCTGTCCGGGACAGGAACATGGGTTTGCTGAGGAAGGCGTCGCCAGGTCGGACACCGTTGTCCAGTTCGATGTGACCTACGTTCCCGACCAAGCCTTGGCGGTCGTCTACATGCCCGTGAAGCAGATATTGAGCCAGCCAGCGATGGAGTGGCTGCCCATTGAAATCGCACAGGCGGCCATGCAGGAGGCCGTGGGCGTCGATCTGTTGGCAATGGAGGACGTGACCGTGGTCATCGGCATGCCCGGTCCGGCCGGCGTGCAAGTGGGAGCTGCGGTCAAGTTCAACGACGACGTTGATGTCGCTTCCATGAGCAGGGATTTCTTAGTCGATCGCCAAGCCGTGGATCAGAATGGGATTGCCGTTCACCGCATTGCCCTTGGGAGAGGAGGACCACCTGCGGTGATGCACCTTCGCGATTCGCGAACCGCATTGATCTCGATGGGCGACTTCTTGCCGAGCATGCTACAGGCCTCGCAGATGGATGCGGAGGCTCCTCGTGGTCCCTTGCCAGCGCTCGTCAAGAACCTCAATCGACGGGATGGCATCACCGCCATCGCGTCCATCACCCCGATCCGTCCGGTGATATCGCAAGCGCTGCAAGGCGTTGTATCGGAAATGCCGCCCGAGATTCGGGGACTGAGTCAGTTCGCGGATCTGACCGACGCCCTTCTGGTCAGTGCCGACTATGGACTGTTGGAGGGTTCCTTGACAGTGTCCGCGCTGTGCTCGAGCGAGGACGCTGCAACGCGATTGTCGTCTGCCATTCGCGATGCGTTGGAGTATGGACGCGACATGGTCTTCATGCAGGTGAAGGCGAGTTCGGCGGGAGAGGGGCCGATTGCGGAGGCGACGGAACGGTATGCCGACCGAATCGCGCCCAAGGTGATGGCCCTGTTGCAGCCCCAGCAGCGTGGACGCATTGTCACCCTTCGACTTGAGGGAAGCTATGCGACGACTGGTGTGTTGGTCGGACTGCTACTGCCAGCGGTTCAGGCCGCCAGAGAGGCCGCGAGACGAATGACCGCCAGCAATGGCCTGAAATTGATCGGCTTGGCCATGCACAATCATCATGCCGCCTATGGCAGCCTGCCCGACCGCGCGATTCGGGACGAGGCCGGCAAACCGCTCTTGAGCTGGAGGGTCGCACTCCTGCCATTTCTAGACCAGGTTGCACTCTACGAACAGTTCCACCTCGATGAGCCCTGGGATAGCCCTCACAACCGATCCCTGATTCCGCTCATGCCAGAGGCTTTTGTCGACCCGAGCGTTCGAGTCGAACCAGGCAAAACCGTCTTTCAGGCCTGCGTTGGTGACAAACTCATGTTCCCCTCGACGGGACAGAGGCGTTTTCGAGATGTCGTCGATGGGCTGTCCAACACGCTGATGGTCGTGGAATCGAGTCTTGAGGAAGCCGTTTATTGGACTCAGCCGAAAGACCTCGCGATGGACCTGGAGAACCCGCTGCCACAGTTAGGCAACGTTCACCCGGGAGGCTTTCACGTGTTGATGGGAGATGGTGCGGTGCGGTTCCTCGCGCACGAAACCGATCCAAGCGTCCTGCAAAGCATGTTCACGCATGCCGGACGTGAGGCAATCGGGAAGTAGGAGAGTCGTGTGGAGTCACCAGGTTGCCATGCGGGGCGCACGTCGTCTGTCGCCATGTTCTCCCAACGCGGGCAGTTCATGTCGTAGACAGATCGATTTTCCAATCCGGCCTATTCGATCCTTAGACCCTTGATTCCGCTGTGTTCTCGAATCGGCTGGCGAGTCGATTCGTCACTGCAGCCGTCAACAATGACACCGCTGCGTAGATGAGGGGAATCGTTCCATAGCTCTCGTCCTTCGGATTGATGTAGACCAGCACAAACAGGACCCCCGACATGATGGAGGTCAGCGAGAGTCCGAGGCAGACCGCCCAGCGGGCCTCCATGACGCGAGCTCGGCGATTCCCGGCATTTTCATGGGATGAATCTGACATAGCGTTCCCTGTAAGAGACTGAAGGTTCAATCGAAAACTTTCGCGAGGCTTATCAGGAGTGATGCTCATCAAGAGCGATGTGCCGACGGTGGAAAACGCGACCCAAAAGACGCGGTGATTCGGAAGAACGATTCGTCGTTGGAGCACTGGACAGCCCTGACGCAGAATTTCTCGGCCAATTTCGCGATACAGAGCTGCTGCCACCCTGATAGCAAGGCGACTTTGCCACGGCAGAAAACGGATGCCAGCCATCCCAATCGCGTAGCGTTCTTCCGCCTCCTCTAAGATCCGTCGGACTTTCAACTCGACCTGGTCTTGTTGCTCTGCCGATGGCGACTCAACTGCCGGAAGATAACACCGTCCCAGGGATGCGTCTTCTCTCACATCCCTCGCGATGTTTGTGAGCTGCATCGCGATGCCGAGGGAGACGGCATGCTTGGAGGCTCTTCGATCTCGGGCACCCAGAACAGATGCCATCATCAGTCCCACTGTCCCCGCCGCGTGATAACAGTATCTAAGCAAATCCTCTTCCGTTCGCACGCAAAACCCAGTTGCATCCATTCGCATCCCTTCAATGAGATCGATTGCATGGGAAGGCGCAATCTCCCGCCGCTGGATCATGGAAGCAATGAGGTTTGTTATGGGTTGCGTCGCTGGTCGACCCATCCGGACGGCGTGAATGTCGTCTTGCAAGCGGCTCAATTCCTGGCGTGCTAACACGGGATCCGCTGCTAGATCCACCGCATCGTCAACGGTTCGGCACCATGCGTAAAGCCGAGAAACCTGCGATCGACACCTCCATGGCAAAAAGAAGGCAGCAATTGAGAACGTGCGGCTGTTCCTCCGAAGCAAGTCCCAGTGGTCCAGCTCGGGCGTCGTATCCCAGGGCTCTTCGCGGATTTTCATCGCCGCACCCATTCCCTCTCGATAATCCCACACGTGGCTTTGGCTGTGTTGATCACACCTGGCACGCCCGCTCCAGGATGTGTCCCGCCGCCGACGAGGTAGAGGCCCTCAATCCGCCCACACTTGTTGTGCGGTCGAAAATAGGCGGACTGCGTGAGCTTGGGCGCCACCGAAAACGCAGAGCCCTGGAACGCGTTCAGTTGTTGATGAAAATCCGTGGGCGTGAAATGCCGTCGCGTCACGATTGACTCTCGCAACCCAGGAAGGTGTTGTTCCAACGATTCCAAAATCGCGTCGCCGTAGCTCTGTTGGAGCCTTTCCCAGTCGGCAGGTGCTCGCCCTAGATGCGGAACCGGACTCAAAACGTAAAACGCCTCTCCTCCTGGTGGAGCCAGGCCTGGATCCGAGACCGTGGGCGCGTGTAGGTAAAGGCTAAAGTCATCCGGTACATGACTCCCTTTGAAGATGTCACGCAAGAGACCTCGGTACCGCTCACCGAAGAGAATGGTGTGGTGAGCCAGTTGTTCGTAGCGACGGTTTGTGCCGAAGTACATCACGAAGAGTGACATCGACCATTCCATCTTTTCTAAACGTCGTCGAATCGGTCTTGCCGTGTCGGAATGTTGGTACAGCTTCGCATAAGTGTGATGCACGTCCGCATTGGACACGACAAGGTCAAAGCTTTCGCCCGCCCGATCGGCAACATGAACGCGATGGGTGTTGCGACCACCGCGTCCCGAAACCACCTCGATCCGATCGACCGGTGTGGAAACACGAAGTTCGCCGCCCAAACGTCGGAACAAACCAACAAGCGATTGAACGAGTGCACCTGTTCCACCTCGCGGAAAGAAAACACCCCACTGCCGCTCGATCCAATGGATGAGAGTGTAAATCGCGCTGGTTTCCAGCGGGTTTCCGCCCACCAGAAGCGGATGGAAGCTGAAGGCCTGCCGAAGATGCTCGTCGGAAATGAAACGCGATACCATCGAGTAAACGCTCCGATCGGCCCGCACTCGCATCAGATCGGGGGCGCATCGGATCATGTCTCGAAAAGATAAAAAAGGCGTGGCGCCAAGCTCGACATAGCCCTTCTCGAAGACACGGCGAGTGTAGTCAGCAAACCGCTTGTAGCCGGGCACGTCCGTGGGCGAGATCTGCCCAATCTGGTCGATCAAGCGCCCCGCATCCTGGGTGTAGTCGAACTTGGTACCATCGGTCCACTGCAGCCGATACATCGGATCAACCGGTATGAGATCGACGTGTTCCGACAGGGATTCCCCAGCCAATGAAAACAGCTCATCAAGGCAATGCGGAGCGGTGATCACCGTGGGGCCGGCGTCAAACGTGTAGCCATGATCGCGATAGACATAGGCCCTGCCACCAGGCATGTCCCGGGCTTCGAAACAAACCGTTTCGAAGCCCATGGCTTGAAGCCGGATAGCGGCAGCCAGGCCACCAAAACCCCTTCCGATCACAGCCGCGCGGCCTCGCGAGCGTCGAATGCCACCCTTTGGTTGCCCGGAAAAAACACCATCCGTGATCCCGGAGTGATGTGCAGGTGACTCCATGATTTGACTCATGCGATAACTCCGTGCCTGTAAGATGAGTCTGAGTTCACACCTTGTTGCGTTGAGACACGTAGGGGATCCAAACAGCGCGAAAGGGCCTCAAGTAGTTCCGGGTCGACGACGTGCTCCGCGAGCAAGCATAGGGTTTCATCCACTCGCCGCGTGATTTCTTTTTGGCCTGATTCGCAAACATCCGTGGCCATTTCGCGGGCCACAGCGCGGATGCCCTCACAATCGCCGAGCATGGATCGCTTGAGTACAGTTGCAGCGAACTCGCGTGCACAGGTTCTGTCGTTCGCTTCGAAAAACCACACCCACGGCCATGTCACGCGGCGAAGCTTCAAGTCGTCGTGTCGATCGGTTTCGCAACGGGCAAATGACAGTATTTCCGTCAGATCGTTGTGCATCTGCAATGCGACTCCGATCTGCTCGCCAAATCTCCCCAATCGATCAGCAAGCGGTTGCGGCGCGTTTGCGGACATCGCGCCCAAACGCATCGCCAAGGCCACTAGCGTTCCTGTCTTATCAAACGTGATGGCGCGAGCAACAACACGCCAATCACTGGGATCAATCACATCCGCTTTGGTTAACAGGTCTAGCGCCTGGCCCTCATGACAAACCCTCCCCGCCCGAATCATCTCGCGCGACAATGCGCCCTGCAGGACGACTGGTACGTTTGCGTTCGCGATGACTTCTAGAGCGCGAAAGTACATGAAATTTCCCGCATTGATCGCGAGCGGGACCCCGCGCTCGCGATGCATGGTGACATGACCACGGCGAAGTGCCGAATCGTCCTGAATATCGTCAATCACCAACGAACCGGCGTGCAGGAGTTCGACCGAATCCATGATCTCAGGAGGCAGCGTTTCCCCCTGACAAATCTTGTGAGTCAATTGCATCATGCTTGCTCGGATCCGCTTGCCCTGGCGACCGAGGAAGTCCTGCACCGGTTGATGCAATGCATGGTTCAAGAGTTCATCGACGATTAAGTCCCGTGAAGTCTCATTCATGAACTCACCTTTTCAGAAACCGGGGTGTGGAGCGACTGAGACCGCTCCGCTGATAACACTCGCGCCCGCGCGGCGTCATTTGGCTTATTTCGCCGCGTGGAACCGAAGAATGACCGGCAAAAGTTCCAAGGTCGTAGGCCACTTGGAGGAACTCCGATGACGATTCGGGCGGCATCCATGGCAGTGAAGCGATGCCCATAGAAACGGGCGATACGTTCCGTGCTAAGCACCCGATAGAAACGTCGAAAGATTTCATAGCGGTTCGTTGGTTTGACCAATTCGAACAACAGTCGATTGAGAAATCTGGCGAACCTTGCTTGATGACGTCGTCGCGACGATTCCAATTGAATTCGAGCCGAGAGTGCGTCGAAGGGCGTCTGGGCAACCCAGTTGGCAAACTCGAGAGCCAATGGAAATGAATAGCCTGTCGCGGCATGGAACCAACCGCCACGATAACCCCCGGCCACAATTCCCTGAGAAGAAGCCGGCCCCTGAGTCGACCCCGGCATGTATCCCACGTAAGGCATCGGCAAAACACCGCTTTCTTCTCGTACAATTCGACATTGCGCTAAGCCGACCTTCTCGGCTGTCATTTGCTTCAGATAGGCGTCGACTTTGTCGACGCAGTCCCCTCGATCAATGCAGGGGTGGTTGGAAAAGCGAGTGTCCTCGATCAGGATGCGTCTGGGAGTGAAAGGCAGCGTGTAAAAGAAACGAAACCCATCGACCTGTTCAACGCGGTCATCCATGAGAATCGGGGTTGAACGCGGCCAGTCGATTGGAAGTTCGACTTCAAAACCCCAAAACTTCTGGAAACCACCATGGAACGACGACTCGCCTGTTGAGGCCCGCAATGCAGAAGTGGGGCCGCGATTGTCGATCACGCAATTGCCATGAATCACACTTCTATCGGCTGTGGTCACCGTTGTGGGATTTGACTCCAGGACCGAAGTGCCGCAGAGGAGCCGGCAACGCCCTTCACTGGCGTTGAAGCTTCTTTCAACCGCCGATGCGAAATGCCTCGATGCAATGGAGTGATAAGCGATTTGGACCTGTCGCTCCCGGCCGCCTGAAATCACCTGATAACTCGGCCATTGCGATTGCTCGATCGGGGCCATCCAGGCTGCTGATTCAGCAACCATGTCAGTCGAGTGGAAAGACCACGTGTGATTGCCGCCGAGTGTGTCGTCTTTTTCAACGATCAACATGCTCGCATTCGGTTGGTGATGCCTGATCGCGAGGGCGATCAACCCACTCTGCAAGCCGCCCCCAATCAAAACGTAGTCGTAGACTGGACATGTCGCGCTCATCCGACAACCTTCCAAGAAAGTGGAGAAGGCAAGGTTTGTCCGTGCGCGGCGTAGCGCGAAGCGAACTCCTGAACGACCACATGAGGCACAGCGAGGGACGCCAATCCGACAAACACCATTTTCATTTGTGTGGATTGCTGAAATCCCGCCCTGAAGAGATCAACCCTGCTGAGTGTGACCATGACCACGATCGCGAGCGCGACTGCGGAGAGCGGGAACACCGAACGCAAGAAGGGACACCAGCGCAGACCCTCCTCGCGTCGCAGTCGTTGGAGCCCCAGGAGCGAATGCCACAAACAAAAGTACAGGGTAAAAGACACCACAATGGGAGTCATTACCGAGAGCAAGATGGTTGCAATCTGTGCCAAATAGTTGCAAAGACCAACACGATTTAGTTTCGGCAAGCACGCGTCGCGAATGGTGAGAAGCAGACCTGTTGGGAAGAACAAGCATCCCATAGCCCGAGTCGAATCAACGATCGCTAGCGCCGAATAGGAACTGAAGTTTCCGAGCGTACCCTGCAGCAAGAATCGCATCTCCTCCGGGCGCACCCAAGCGACCGTCCAAATCAATAAGCCTCCACAACTGATCGCCGCGATGGGGGACGCGTTGGGGCACGCCTCGCGACCAAAATGCCAAGACGACAGCAGGAAAAAACCGAGGATGGTGGGAACCGGAAAATGGCTCCATGCCCATGCGACAGCAAATCCAATGCACAGATAGCTCGGAAAAAAAACAAGTGGCCAACCTTTCCCACACCGTGGCTGTAACAAACGTTTCCCCGTCCAGTGATCTAATCCACCGTGCGGGACTCCCAGGACCGCAATCGTGACTCCTGCAAAGGACAGCAGGATTGCGCTATGCGATGTCGTTGCACTCAAACAAGCGGCAGTGCACGCGACCAATGCGTAAGTCAAAGCGATGATGAACACATTTCCATCCGGCCCGAGTTATGCGGCTTTCACCACTGTCCAAAGGGACGCGTGACGACGCTTTCTGGCGTCACGCATCCCATCTCAAGCAAAGCGCGCGACCTGAGTGTCACGCAGCAGCGGGGGCTGGACTCGGACTGCCGTCCGCCGCCTGCCCCATTCCCTTGCTTTTCGCCCGCGCGATGAAGTAGATCAATACGCCGAACCCGGCTTTTGCCGTCATGTCCGCAATCGCATATCCAACTTGCAGGTACACGATCCCGCTCGGATCGACGCTACCGCCGGACTTGGCCTCTAACGCGGTTACAGTGCCTCCGAGCGCGTAAGCGATGGGATACACCGCCCAGGTGATCAGCAGCACCAGTCGTGCGATTTCGATCAGCTTGCGTGCTGCCACCGGTTGCGTCTCAAGTGACTTAGTCAGTTCAATCCACAGCACATAGAGGATGTAGAAGAAGGGAATCGAAGAGGCGACGCCCCAGGCGACGCGAGTTCCCCAACCTTCCGGGTTGGTGATGACTTCGCCTGGATAACCCAGCGCGATCATCAAGGCGGCTGCAACGACCAGCCGAGTGAGCAGCGACCGGGCTTTGGTTGCTTGGAGGCGGAGCACCGCCACCAACTCAACCATCAACAGGGGCACCGTCAAGATCCAGTCCGCGTAGCGATAAAAGTCGTTGAAAGCTGCCCCTGTGCCGGTGTAGCCCCCACCGCCATCCGCTAACGCATAGGCATCGTTCCACGAATGGCGAATCATGAAATAGTGGTAGCAAGCGATCGAGACCACGAGCCCACTGATCATCAACGCCGGTCGATACTCCGCATCGACTGAAGAACGCGACAAGAAGAGGAACAAGGCGGCTGCTCCCATCGTCGCCACCGTCATCGAGAAAATGTTGTCCACAACGCTGTACTGCAGAACCGACAGATCCGGCATGCCCGCAGCCAGCATGGC